>JAZODZ010000019.1:0-5933 GCA_045597285.1 Myxococcota bacterium | reverse complement strand
CTATTATATCTAAAACCGATCATCAACGGCGTTGGCAATTATTATATCGAAGCACAAACACGCGATGAGACGCGAACCGATATCATTATCGACTACCTCGGTCATCAATATATCATTGAACTCAAGATTTGGCGCGGGAATGCGTACAACGAACGCGGCGAGGAACAAATCGCGGGGTATCTCGATTTTTATCACGCGAAAAAAGGTTATCTCGTGAGTTTCTGTTTTAATAAGAAAAAAAAGAGTGGCGTGAAGACGATTCAGGTGGGCGACCGGGAAATCGTCGAGTGCTTGGTGTAGGGATGTCGCTATGCCTGTAGCATAGCATATCGGCACGAAATTGACGTGTTATTCGGCATTCTTGCTGTATGTGACGCCTTTACAGCTCGTTATGTCTTTATGCTCTATCTCATTGCGCAGATTGATGCCTGCTTGCGCAGTATCGGCTCACGCCATTTCGATATTCTTCTATTAGATCTTCTGCAAGATAGTCATCGCTCATGCAATGAAGATCGCTCACGCCTTCACGCAAGAGCTGGTATTCTACCGAATGATAGAAGAAATCGAGAGATTCTTCGAGCGTGAGGTTTGCTTTTTCGGCAAATAACGCGATGACGCGTGTGTATAGCATACGAAGTAATGTTTTATTGGCTTTCATAGATTTTCGCTCCTTATGAAAGTAAGGAACAAATCCAAAATTTCCTGACATTTGATGCAAATCTGATAACTTGGCCCAAAATATTTTAACCGTCCCAGCGCTGTTTCCTTGTCGATTAAACCATCAAAATACAGATTGATGGTATCAAATACGCGATCATTGGCAACACCTTCCATGATAATATCATACCCACCGGGATCGTTCCCTTGACGACATGCAAAAACAAAATCCAGCCATTCACTATTATAAGCATCGAATTTCAGGATTCTATAGCGTTCAAAGACTATATCATTCAGGTCATATTGTGAAACAATCGCCGACTCACTCAGGCGCTTGAACTTTTCCGACCAGTGATTGGCCTGTTCTTGAAGTGGGGTGACATAGAATCCAGCTCCAAAATCCACTTTATTGCGAGAGTGAACGCAATCCGGTTTTCTGATTTCCTGATTGGAGGCATGATAAACGATCATACTTCTTTCCCCCTCTTTCGCAGAACAGACTTAAGATCATCTACAATATAATCGCGCCCCTGTGTATGAAGAATGCCATATAGAGGGACGATATATTCATAGAGAACTCCGCTATTTTTGAGCAGGTCATAGACTTCTACGGAATCTTTTTTCAAGTCATTGGCCAGGTTTTCTACGCAGTATAAGACAAATTCAAGACAGTTACGATCCATGCTCATTTTTTACCTGTGGTCCTTGTCCAGTATTGCCGCAAAGGCATCCACACCATCCCACCATAACTCGCCCGTTCACAAATGGCGAGTTTTTTCGGTCGCTGTGGTGTTTGCGCGCCTTGTATTTGTTTTCGCCTACGCGCGGCAGGGACGTTCGATTGTGCCCTGCACCCCGCACGCTTTTTCACCGCCGCGTACGGCAGCCGACATCGTGTCGGCTGAATAGTCTGGCGAGCTGTGTCATTCGTTGCATTACGCTTCTTCGCGATATTTCAATATCTTGCACGTATGTGAACAATCGCCATCTTTGTTATAATTCACTGCAACGAGAATGAGATTGTCCT
Organism: Myxococcota bacterium; assembly: GCA_045597285.1. Classification (GTDB taxonomy): domain Bacteria; phylum Myxococcota_A; class Bradymonadia; order UBA4248; family UBA4248; genus UBA4248. The sequence goes on along the minus strand of JAZODZ010000019.1, from coordinate 4,249 downwards.
TGTAGGCCTCGAGCCCTTTGGGATATTGCTTTTTATAGATTTGATCGATGGCTGTCTGTGCATTTTTGTTCCATTTGAGTTCGATGAGCACGCCTGGTTTGTCGCGGTTCGGGCGAGGAATCATCACGATATCGGTAAACCCGCGTCCAGATGGCATTTCTCGGATTACTGTATAATCCTTGCGTGCTGTATAGGCGGCAAAACCAATCGCGCAGCTCAGCGAGTTCTCGTCATTATATTTGAGGACAGAGCAGCATTCCGCGTGGATTTGCTCGAGGATTTGGGCAACATCATCGGCATTCAACGCAAGCAAGGCTTCCATAAAGCGATTGGAAAGCTGAATGGCTCGTTCCACTTCGTGCCAGCCATTGTCTTTTACCGCTGTTTTAAATAGTTGCCTCACTTCCTCATTGGGTATAAATGCCGTCTCATAGTTTGGATCATAACCAAGATAGCCAATATGAATTAAAAGTGTAAGTACATCATCGACACTGTTCAAATCATACAGCGTGTTATTAAAACTATTCACATCGACATCAATAAACTCCCCATTGAGCATTTGTACGATGCGTTCCTTGAGATGGTCGAAATTAGAAGAAATCAGATGTTTGAGCGATTCGAAGGATTCGGTTTTTGTCCAGTACATGCCGCATTCGCCATTCATACATGCTGTGACGACTGAACACGGATTATAGACATGATTGCCGCGAACAAGATACCCGTCATACCAATACTTCATTTCGTCGTAATTCATATCGTATAGTTCGGCGAGTGATTTGACATCTTCTTCGGTAAAACCAACCCACGGGGAGAAGCGAAGCGGAGCGACGATTGAATATTCTTTAAACTGTCCGAGAGACGACTGACTGCCATATTTGCGAATGGGCAAAATTCCAGTCAGATAGACGAGTGCGGTATATTTTCGGGATGCACCATCCTTAAACAGGCTACGCAAATAGATAATCCAATTCTTCTGAATTTCTGTATCGTCTTTATCATTTCTAGCGATGCTGTCCCATTCGTCAAAGATATATACAAATTTAACTTTTGTATGTTCATAAACCGTATGGAACGCCGTAAACAGATTTGGCTCGTTGCCTGTGACCCATTCCGGCCACTTTTCGTGCATGTCCTTGAGGATTTCCTGCGTGAACTTCTGCTCGAAGTTCTCTTTGCCGACTTTATCCCGCATTCCCTGCACATCGACCTGTATCACGTTGTATTTGTTGAGGTGTTTTTCGTAAGATGGATGCTGCGCGATCTCCAGATCGTCAAACAGTGCATGGGAATCGCAGGAATTGTCGTAGTATGCAGCGAGCATGTCTGCCGTAATGGTTTTGCCAAAGCGGCGCGGCCGCGTCATGCAGATATAGCCTTCCGACGTGCCCAGAGTGCGGTTGATCAAGCCAATTATTCCCGATTTGTCGAGATAAATCTCGTTATCCCGTGCGCTTTGAAAGCAATCATTTCCTGGGCTCAAATAAACTGTCATTGCATACCTCCTTGCCAGCGACATCGTGCCGATCACCGTATTATGCCATAGAGGAAACGGGCATGGCGAGAAAAATGCGATGATGCGTTTATATTAGGAATATACAGCGATCCATGAATTGGACTGAACCCCGAGATTCAGACTTATCATTAGTTGACGAACTATTGCCTCCTGCCCTGAGGAAGGGACATTTTGTATTATTGTATGTGTTTTTGGGGAATCCCCTATGGGTATGGTTATGGTTGAATGACCTGATCCCCCGGTAGGCGCTACGCGCCAACCGGGGGCTACAAACATTGAAGCCCTACGGGCTTCGGTGCGTTATGACTTTGCGTACGCCATGTCTCCACAGGGGAGAGGCGTCGCACGCGACATAGAGAACGCTCGTTTAATAGTGCCAATAATTATCTATTAAAATGGCGAGTCTTCTGAATCCGATTCCGGTGTCTGGCTCATCGTTTTATTCAGTGCTTCCAGTGCTTCCTGAACTTTCATGCCCGTCTTGCTCAGTTTTTCATTGCATCGTTGCAGCAGAACCGAGGCTTCTTTGACGTAATCGAGCATTTTGTCGATGTCGCAGTCCGGGCTGCTCAGCTTCTGAATGATATCGTTGATGCGCTGTATATCCTGGTTGTAAGATGTCGAAGGATTTTCGTTCTCGTTTTTTGCCATAGTTATTACCTCTCTGGTATGGACATATTAATATAATATATCAGTTTTTATTGTCGGGTGTTGTGGTTTTAATCACGGCGGTTGCTTTGCCGTCTTTCATCCGGATGTGTACTGTCTCTTTTGGGGCAATGCTTTGAATGGATGTGATGGCATTGCCTTCCTTATCGGACATGAGTACGAAGCCACGCTCAAACCATTTTTCGGGGTTATAGGCTCGAATGAGGTTTTGAAGGCTGTCGGTTTCCCGGCGGTATTTCTGAAGATTTTGTTTGGAGATATCGTCGATTCGGGTTGCCAGTAGCTTCAAATTTTCGTGTTTGGATTTGATGAGCGTTTCAGCCTGACCTTTGACCTGGCTTTCGAGCGAATGAATCTGAAGTGTGGCATGATGCGCCAGTTGTTGTGCAGAATTCTGAAGACGCTGTCCCATGGTTGTAAGGTTGTGTTGCGCATTATCGATTCGTTTTTCTGCAAGATGGATAATGTTCGTTTTCTGTCTTTCCAACTGGGATTCGGCTCTTTGACAGGTTGATCTTACGCTATTGGTAAATTGCTCGCTCGCTCGATACAGATTGGTTGCACTAGATTCGAGATGGTGTTTGGCACAAAGCGCAATCGAATCCTGTAGAGCGCGTAGATTCCTGACGAGTTCATCGCAATTATTGATAAGAGTTTCTGCCGCATCGGTAGGCGTTATTGCGTACACTGCTATATCGTCTAGTATGCAACAATCCTTTTTGTGACCGATGCCAATATAGAATTTAAGCGGCGAATTTGCGATTGTTTTGGCGATTTCTAAGCTGTTGAAAGTGCCAAGTTCGGTATTACCGCCACCACCTCGTAGAATGAGTGCTAAATCGAATTGTTCACAGCCAATTTGTTCGAGAATGCGATAGTTATTTAAGAATTCTTTCTCTACATTTTTACCTTGAAGCGCAGTGGTAAATAATGTGATCTTGAATGGATAGCCAGACTTTGACAGCTGATCTACGAAATCTCCCATTCCTGCGGCGTCTTTAGACGAGAAAACTGCCAATCTCAAAGGGAGAACAGGAAAACGTAATTGTCGGTTTTTATCATATATTCCCAATCGTTTCAGTTCGTTTGCGATCAGTAGTTTTTGCTTATATACTTCGCCTTCGGCAAAAACTGTATCGATATCTTGAATAATGAAAGACAATTTTCCACCGACTTCATAGTAGTCAAGTTTGCCGAGAGCCCGGATTTTAACACCTTTATTAAACCCTTGATTCGCAAGTTGTAGTTTTTTAAGTATTTTAGCAATATTACTTTTCCATATAATGGCACTTATGCTAAATGTTTCAGATTTGGCTTCATCATTGTTTTGAACTTTTTCTACAAGATTAAAGTATTTATGCGTTTTAGTTTGTTCCAAAGGATCTTTGTTATTTGAGTCATCAATTTCACCCGTCAGCCAAATCATTGGAAGGAGCTTATTAATGCCGCCTCTTATGCATTTATTGAGTTCTGAAACTGAATATGTGTGATTTTGGGCAAACTCAACGGCAGCCTTGGGATCATAAACGTTGATATCCGGATAAAGAATAGGGTTGTGATTAGGATTGACGTGCTTTTCCTCTGCCGGTTTGGAATCTGCGTCGATTCGGAACGCGGCCGTTGCCGACTGCGGTGCATATTCCGAATAGCCGTGGTCGAGCAATAACGGCCGGACTGTTTCGAAGCGCTCGACGGGGACAAACCAGTAAGTCTTCGTCTGGTTTTGGTTGACACGTCTTTCCGGATTCACTCCGATATTCGTCATGGCTTTGGCGAGCTCTGGATTGTCGGTATAAGAAACAACCCAACGGTCTTTTTGAAGCAAAAATTTTAGCGCGTTTGAATTGGGTGCCATGATATCTCCAAGCAAAATAATGTTATGGTATAAATAGTAAATCGATTCCAATGCGTCAACCGATTATCGCGCCAACGCACGGCGTATCGGCAACGCCGATAGCCGTGCCCGCGAGCCGTATGCGCATGTAGAGACGTGTCGTGACACGTCTCTCTGCGCATAGGCGAACGCATAAACCCCGGATAGAGACGTGCAGTCCGCACGTCTCTTTC
>JAZODZ010000018.1:0-11633 GCA_045597285.1 Myxococcota bacterium | reverse complement strand
TTCCAGATAAACCAGGGAATATTTGCATTCCGGGATAATGAATTCGAATTCCAGAATGGATCCCAGATCGCCTTTAACGGTTCACTGGACGGGAAAATTGATATTACTGCGGCGACTGAAATCAGTACGAAATCGAATGCGTTCAGTGCCGTTACCGGGAATACGGATCTGGACAGGCGCAAGCGTATATCGAGTGGCGGCGATTCGTCCTCGGGCGATCTCTATTCGATAACACTGACCGTTGGCGGGAGCGTGTTTAAGCCTGTATGGAGTTTTGAATCGAGTCCGTATCTGACAGACACGAACGTGTATGCGCTGATATTGACGGGAAAGACGATAGAAGATTTCTCCGGCGACGATGTCGCGATGGAATCTCTTCTCTCACCGCTGTTTTCATCGCAGCTTGATACATTTATCAAGGCCGATGATTTCAAATTTGTATTTAGCAACGGTGCGGCACAATTTGTCTATGTCAAACAGATAACGGATGCATTCCGCGTGGCCGCCGGTGTGTCGATTCGTGGGGCCTATGGCAACGAACAGGCCCTTTCTGCTGAGTATTATTTCTATCATCCCGCCATGTGGTATGTCGATGTCACAGGGCAGAATACGGCAGACGAAGAAGGACATGCGCCGACATTCAAACTCGGTGGGTATTTGCACTGGCACTGGGCATTGGGCTATTAAGTCAGGTTATATCCACCAGGAGATTTCCTTTATATGCATAATTTTTTAGGATTTATAAAAAATAACGCGCTTCTCGTGACGACGTTTGCGGGATTGTTTTTGCTGATAGTGCTGTTTCATGACTTGATGACGCCGTTTGTGATTGCTCTCATCGTCGTGTATCTCATCGAGCCGATGGTGAAGTTCATGAACGAGAAACTCAAGATAAAGGGGCATAAATGTCCGCGAGGAATCGCGGTGATTTGCGCATATCTTCTGTTTCTGACGGTGGCCGTCGGCGTGGGATTCCTGTTCATTCCGTCCGTGACATCTGAAATTTCCCTCGCGACTCAGGAGCTTCCCAAATATTATTCAAAGCTAAAGACCGAAGACCTTCCGCGGATCAGCCAGCGATTTGAGGAAATATCGTTCCGTCTTTCAAGCCATAGCAAGGAAGATATCGAGGCGGCCTATTCGGAAACCGAAGATGCTGTGCATCGTTCCATCCAGGCGGCCATGAAAGACATCGATGAGATTTCCCTGCCCAAAATTGATACGAGTGGGGATTCGCCATTGCTGGTGGGAGGACGTCGCAAAGGTAACGAGGCACAGGCGAATGCAGATGCAGATGCAGATTCGGTGCGAAGACCGTCGATTTTTAAGTTTCGTCAGATTCGAAAGGATGAATATGAGGTATTTCCAGGCGATCTCGATATCGTCATTCAGGCAGACGGTTCCGGTTCGTACACGATAAAATCGCAGCCAAGTGAGAATGGGTTTAAGACGGCCAAGAGGTTCGATCTGGAACGCGAGATTAACAGGACCGTGGTTGACTTTGCGGAATCGAGTACGAAATATGCGGGCAGTGCACTGACATTCCTTCAGACGGTGATCGAGTTTGTCGTGAATGCGTTTATTTCATTCATTCTCGTCATGATGCTGGCTGCCTTTATTTCGATCGATTCGCCGAAGATGATGAATTATGTGCGTTCACTGTTCGCGAATAAGGATGGCGAGGCAAAGAAATACGACAGTTATATGAAGAAGCTGTCGAAAGGCCTTGGTGGTGTCGTTCGTGGACAGCTCATTATATGCTGCATCGACGGTACGCTTTGCGGTATCGGGTTGGCCATTATCGGAGTGGATTATGCGTTGTTGCTCGGGATAATTGGCGGCTGCCTTTGCATCGTTCCGATATTCGGCACGATCATATTTATGATACCGGCAGTGCTTTTGGGACTGGTCAAAGGGCCGATTACAGCGGGTCTCGTCGTCATCGTGATCTTGCTCGTTCACCTTCTGGACACGAACTTTTTCACGCCCAAAATTGTCGGCAAATCCTCGAACATGCATCCCGTGATCATCATATTTGCCCTGCTCGCCGGGCAGCAGGTCGCCGGTGTGCTCGGACTGATACTCGCCCTTCCGGTGACGTCGATGATTCAGACGACGCTGAAATTCATGCTTAACGAGGCCAAGGGCGTGAGCAACGATGATGACGACAATCCTTCCGGTGGATCGTCGGGATCCGGCCACGGTAAAAAATCCGAAACAACCGAAGCAGCGTCGGACTCGAATGCAGAAAAGGCGTCCGAAACAACCGAAGCAGCGTCGGACACGAATGCAGAAACGGCGTCCGAAACATCCGAAGCACCGAGCGATTCGCAGCCGGAAACGGCGTCCGAAACATCCGAAATATCGTCAGAATCATCGTCCGGGGCCGGGAGCAACCCTGAAAATGGCGATGCGCAAACAGATGATGTGCCGACAATGGCAATACCTGTTGCCGATGCCGGGTGACTATTCAGACCTTGACAGAGTTTCTGAGTTTCGCGGTCTTATCGAAATGAGGCAGCAGGCAATAGACAGTAGGTCGCAATGATGTAAATGCTGAAAAAGCTGTTATTTACACTTTTTGCCGAATATGATTTAAACAGGATTTCAGGATGACATCCTGATGGATTTTAACAATGAGGTTTCTATGAAACGAAGTTTGATAATACTCAGTATATTGGCCATGTTTATGATGGGGTTTGCAACGACGGCGTTTGCACAGCCCGCGGATTCTGCTAGGATGGACACTTCCGGTGAACATTCGATGATGATTGAGGGCAATATAAATCTGTCATTTCCCGAAGGGTGGGGAAAAGCGCCTGACGATAAGAAGGGGCGAGCAAGTGCCGTTCTGGAGGATCCGAAAACAGGAAACCGGATCGAGGTTTACCATCGGAAAATGGTTTTGGAGACCAACTCAACCTTACTGTTTGAGCAGTTTAAAGCGCATTTGGAGGAGGCGGATTTGGTTGAAGAGCCAAGCAATGATGCGGGGTCCAGGACAATAACGCTGGCGGATGGAACAACCCGTAATGGCGAGTATTATGTCTATAGATACAATTCAAGTGACATCACGGTTTCAGTCAATATATTTATGTTTTCAGTAGGACTTCATGCCTATATTGTCGTCGGGTATTTCATCAAAGCGGAACAGGAACCAGGTTTGGATGCGTTTGAAAAGATGCTTAACGAAATGACAGTAGAGAATGACCACTGATTGAACAAAAAAGCCGTTGTGAGACGGCTTTTTTTGTTATCGAAGGCGTGTGATGGTGTACGTGTTGGAATACGGGATTTTTGCCTGATAGCCATCGATGTCGAGGTGTAGCAGCCAGTCGATGCCGATGCTGTATTCAATGGGCTTTGCAAAACGGCTCGCGACATTGCGCTGGAATGCCGGCAAATCGGCATAAGGATCTTTGGGATGGGGATCGGCTGATAGCATTTCGAAGATGGCCTTGTTATCTCCATCCCTGGCTTCGATCGTTTGTCGTGCATCAATTTCGTAGCCGTAGTTCTGATCGTCGAGCCACTTTTCGACCGGCGTCCTGGTGATGTCGTATGAACCGATCATGGGTTGCCCTTCGTATCCCACGAACATGAATCCAAACGGTTTGGCCTCGTATTTGGCACTCGGGACGTAATACCTGAATTCGACGAGAAGCTCATCGGAACGCATTCTGAAGTCGGAAACTTCGTCGAACATATCGTAGACTGCGACGGTCGTGGCGTAATGGTTGCCATAAGCCTGCCCGGTCACATCGACCGTCTGCCCGTCGACGACGAAAACGCCCTTCTGTACGGGTTGATGGTAAGTCAGGATGCTATATTTAAAGACGTTGTCGGAAGAATTGCCGAAATAAACGTCGCCGCTTCCCGGTTTCCACGGGTTTGCCGGAATGTCGTATTCAAAAGAGCCGTGTTCGTACACGCCTTTGAGGTGGAACATCCCGTCTTTCCAGCTGAGCTTGTAATCGCCGAAATCCAGCGAGAGCGTATTTTTAGCGGCTTTCCAGACGCCATTTTTAAAGGACTTCGATATCGGCCATTCCTCGATATCCTGGCCGTTTTCGACGCGTTTGACGTAGCCTTTGACTTTGCCTTCGTTGCGACTGAAGGCGAAATTGGAAATCTCAAACTTAATTCGCGCCTGATATGGTTCCGTGTACACATAAAATTCCCATTTTTGTGTATATCCGGACGAATCCGACGAAATCGGCAGGATATCGGCAAGCGTGAATTTGGCAGTGCCCTGCGTATAGACGGTGACGGCGGACGCCGACAGCGACGAAAGGTCGACCTGCGGGGCATCCTGAACCTCGATGTCGGTTTCCTGAAGCTCGGTGGCAGCGGTGTCTTGCGGGGCTTCCGTGGCATCGTCCGGTTTCGGCGCGGGCGCAGTCTGGCATGACATCGATAATAAGGTAATAAATGGCAATACGTGAAAGAAGTGCTTGGTCATCAATCCATCCTCCATAATCGTGCCTTATGCCATAAACATTGGGCTGAAAAAATCATAATTTGTTCGGCATTGAATTTGTCGTCACGGCTATGTGCATACGCCGTTTGTCCCGGGCTATCGGCCTTGCCGATACGCCCGGGCGCATGGCTATTTCGCGTGCGATTCTAAAAAAATCATTCTCTCTCTTCACAGCTCGGCAAGGCGTTCTATCCTATGCTCAATACGCCATGCGCGAACTTGTTACGAGTGCATCGAAATCCCGAAATGGTACAAAAAAAGCGGGGATGACATCATCATCCCCGCGTGATCACGGCTTAAAACCGGCTGAAAAATTACAGCAGGTTGGAGGCAATTTCGGCGAGTTTCGAACGCTCACCCTTGGAGAGCGTGACCGTGGCGGCGATGTCAATGCCTTTGAATTTGTTGATCACGTAGGTAAGGCCGTTGCTGTCGGCATCGACGTATGGATTATCGATTTGGTACGGGTCGCCGGTCAGGACAACTTTGGTACCTTGTCCGACACGCGTGATGATGGTCTTGACTTCGTGCGGCGTCAGGTTCTGTGCTTCGTCGACGATGATGAACTGATTCGGGATGGAACGGCCGCGGATATAGGTCAGGGCTTCGATCTGAAGGAGCCCCATGTCGATGAGTTCCTTGTAGCTTCTGCGGCCGCGGCGTTTGTCTTCGTCGTTAAGGCCCATCAGGAATTCGACGTTGTCGAAGATAGGCTGCATCCACGGATTGAGTTTGTCCTCAATGCCGCCGGGCAGATAGCCGACATCCTTGCCGAGCGGGAAAATCGGGCGAGCGACGAGGAGCTTGCTGTAAACCTGTTCTTCAGTGGCTTTCTGAAGACCGGCGGCCAGTGCGACGAGCGTCTTGCCGGTACCGGCTTTGCCGAGAAGCGTGACGAGCTTGATGTTGTCATCGAGAAGGCAATCGAGTGCGAAGTGCTGTTCCTTGTTCCGGGGCTTGATTCCCCAGCATCCGCCGAATCCGGGACGCGTCGTGGCAAGCGAAATGATCTTGTTCTGGTGCGGCATCAAACGCGCCATCGCCGTATGGCTTTCTTCGGCCTTGTTGACGAGGCGGACGTATTCATTCGCATAAAAGATCGAGGACGATTCATCGAGTCCATCCGAAATTTCGGCGCATTCGTAGCCATTTTCCGCCCTCTTCGATTCGACAAATGGAAGCACGACTTCCCGGGTCTGATACAGCTCGTTGATGATTTCGCCATCGACATGAAGTTCAACTGCGCCCGGATAGAGCTCGTCGATTGAAAAACCGCGTTCTTCGTAATTTTCACTGCAAAGCCCCATGCCATCGGCGCGGATGCGAAGGTTGGTGTCTTTCGTAATGAAAATGCAAGGGATATCGGGCTCTTCCGCCTGAACGCGGAGCGCGACGCTCATGATCAGGGTGTCTGGGGAATTTTTGCTCGTGGCAATGTTATCCTGCGGAAGATACTGGCGTTCCGTTGGGATGACGCGAAGGAGACCGCCTGTCGGCATGCGGACGCCTTTGGCGAGATTGCCCTTTTCTCTGAAATCATCAAGCGTGCGGCTGAACTGACGCGCAGAACGTCCCAATTCATTGAGTTGTTTCTTGAAATTGTCGACTTCTTCCACGACGTAAATTGGGATGATGACATTGCTGGCCCCAAACTTCGTGATTGCCTGCGGATCGTGAAGAATGACGTTGGTGTCGAGAACGAAATTTTTAACCTTGCCTGCGTTCATTGAAACCTTCCTTTACCCTGTTGAATATATCCCCCTAAGACAAAACGATACGGTAGCAAATTTTAGTCGATGTTCATAAGTTTTTATAGTGAAATAATTTTAATCCTATTGGCATGATTTGTGTTATATAAATTGTTTATCACGGCAACAAGCTTGAAGGCTTGAATTTGCGAATTATCAGACGTGTGATAGAGTGTGTCAGATTGTTGCCATGTGAACAATGGCAAACGCATTTATCTCACATTCACTGTACGAAATTATGGATAACAATTTTGGAAAAGATACCGGCAATTCTCCCGCATCTGTACCGGATGCTGAGTGTACGCAACGTGGTGTGGCACTCGATCAGCGGATGAAAAATTCTGGCAACATTCCCGAATTTCAGATTGGACGGTTGATCAATCAGCGTTATCAGGTCGAGAGCGTCATCGGAAAGGGTGGCTTCGGTGTCGTTTATCGCGTCAGGGATATGCAGACAGGGCGCGATGTTGCACTCAAGACACTGAAAAAGAATATCGAAGACTATGAGACGTCCAAGAAACGGTTTGAGCGTGAGATAGAGCTTTGCAATCGCATATCGAGCGAACATGCGGTAAAGATTCTCGATCACGGGCAGTCTGAAGAGGCCGTTGTCTACTATGTGATGGAGCTCCTGGAAGGATGCGGTCTGGAGGAATACATTGCTCGTAGACAGGAATTTCCGCTCGTTCTGACAAAGAAAATTCTGCTTCAGGCACTCGAGGCACTCGACGAGGCGCATTCAAAGGGAATCGTTCATCGCGATATCAAGCCTGCGAACATCTGGCTGAGCAATTTCGAGGCGGATTCGAACGAATGCTTTGTCAAGATCCTCGATTTCGGTATTGCGAAAGCTGCCGGGGATGGCAGTGAAAAGCTGACGCAGACGGGATCCTGGATGGGATCGCCGCAGTATATGAGTCCCGAGCATCTTCGCGGTTGTCAGGCGACGCCTGCTTCCGATTGCTTTGCCCTCGGTCTCGTCGCTTACGAGATGATAACACATTTTCCGATGGTTCAGGCGGTCAATCCGATGGATGCCGCGATGTTTGTCCTCAAGGAAACTGAGTTTGAAATCGACGATTGGATTATGGAGACGTCGCTCGGGCCGGTGCTTCAGAAAGCCATTCTAAAAGACCCGACGAAGCGTTATCAGTCAGCACACGAGTTCATGTGTGCCCTGAAAGAGCTCGATGACAATGTGTTGAGGAATGAGTATTCGAGCGCCAAGATTCGCGGCGTCATCGGAAATGGTCGGAAAACGCAGCCGCTTGCGGCGCCGGTCAATGTCCAGACGACGGTCATCGGCGTTTCTGCCGAAGAGCAGAAGGCCAGCTTTATCAAGGCGGGGCTCGTCATTGCGATTGTCATTCTTTTGCTTCTCATCGTCATCCTGCTCGGGCACAAGCAACTCAAGGAATATATCGATCAGCATATCGGCAATAATAGTGTGGCTGAAGAAAAACAGCCTGCACATATTACTGCACTCAAGAAAGGGCTGGCTTATGGAGCCGGTCACGGTGCGTGCGATCCCCCGCGAGTCAGCATTACGCTGACGGTTCAGCCCGATATGATGAAGGCGACGGTCTATCGCGAAGACGGCAGCATCATCGGCGAAATCGAAAAGGGCAAACCTCTGCTCCTCGAACCCATCGCGATACCGATGGATGCCCCGAACAAGCCTTGGAATGTCATCATCAAGCAGCCCGGTTCTCAGGATTATCCGCTTGCCATTGTTCCCAAACGGACGACGAGTCCGACGATGGACATCCGGTTGATTCCCGCCATGCCCATGCCGGGACCGGATGGGCGGTTGCCGCCACCGCCTCCGGGGATGCCTCCGGGCGGAGCGATGCCTCAGCAGCCTCAGCAACAGCCGGATCTTGCGAATTCCGGTAATGCCCAGGGCGATGACAATTCACAGAAAACGGACAACAAGAAGAACGACAGCAAGAAAAACGATAAGAAGACCGATAACAAGAAGAACGACAACAAGAAGAACGATACGAAGAAAACGAAAAAGACTGAAGGCACTTCTTCCTGGAATGTCGATCAGCTGAATTAATACGATTGCCCAGCTCCCGATAGTGATCCTGTCGGGAGTTTTTATTTCCAACCACGTTGTTTGTTGACGATTATTGATTCAGCGTGATAAAAGCCTAAGGCTATTTTAGGAGGAAGGGGATTGGAAAAGGGATTTGACAGACAACGAATTCTTCTCGTCGATGATGACCTGGACATGCTTCGAAGTGCGGCAATCATGCTTTCACTCGAAGGGTACTACGTTATGACGGCATCATCGGGTGTGGATGCATCGGTTTTACTCACTGAGCATGAGTTTGATGTCGTCATTACTGACTTGCGAATGCCAATCGTTGATGGTCATGAGATTGTTCGCCGTACACGAGAAATGCATCCACAGACATCGATTATCGTAACTTCCCGTTACCTGGATGATGAAACAAAGAGCTGGATGACAGAAGCCGGTATTGAAGGACTTGAGAAACCATATAACGTTCATAAACTGAGTTCAATGCTCAGAGCTTTAACTGCCAGCAGGGGATAACCGCCTGCACGTTGCTTTTTTGTGAGGAGTGGCAGAAGTGGCCAGTTTACCGCATCGTTTTGTACCAACAACGAGTAAGTTTGTCAGCCCGGTTCGTCTTGTGTCACAGTTTGGACATGGCGCGGCAATTAATTTGGCGGCATTTTCACCGTGTGAAAAGTATTTTGCCAGTTCCGATGTCAATGGCTGGCTAAGAATCTGGTCACTGGAAACGCTCGACATTCTGGGGATTTTTCTTCTCGAGTTTCGCTGTGAGTCCATTACCTGGGAAGAGTCTTCGGTGATTGTTTGTCACGGTCAGGGACAGGAACGGCGCATCGAGTTCCTGGAAGGCGATGCCCAGGAAACCGTGGAAACACAACCCGCATTCCGTGGCGGTGTCATTCGTCTCCTCGACAGTCCGGAAGTGACAGAGGGCCCTGATTTTATAGAAATCCACTATTCGGATTATATTTTTAAACACGATGTCCCCGGTATAATAAGCCAGAGCATGGATCCATGCGAACGTTACGTCGCCGTTCATTGTCCTGACATCATCCGCATTTTCAGCTGCTATGAAGATGAAGAACTCGTGACGCTTGCGCCGGAATCCGGGAAAACCTGGATTAACATGTGGATCAACAAACGCGGCGATGCCGTGATATGCCTGCAGAGCAATGGCGCGATATGCCTCGTCAATGCCGTTAAGAAGGAAATCAAGTGGGTCAAGAAGGGGGATACCGTCGTCGTAAAGGCTTCTTCATTCAGTGGCGAGCATTATCTCATTTATGGGGACGAACGAGGCAATCTGACAGTTTTCGATGTCGTTTCTCGTTCCATCCTTCTCCGCACTCCTCGCTGTCCTATCGAGTTCAGCGCTGTTTTCCCGACGGCCGACAAGGTTGGATTTGTTGGACTTCGCACCGAGAGTGCGACCGCATTTTTTGCGCATTCCAAAGAAATCCTTTCCGCCTCGCCATTACCGGCATCCCTTTCGGTGGCATGTTCCGGTACCGCGTTTTCCGAAATCATTGCTGCATGTACTGATAACTGCGTTTATCGCCTGTGTCTTGCGGATAATTCGATTTCCAAAGTTTGCAAAACATCGGTTGCCGTCGATGCGATTGGAAGTACGAAGGATGTCGTATTCGTGCATTTGGAAGATGGTTCGGCGGGCGTCTGCGAGTTCAATAATCTGGCCATGCTCAAGTGGAAATGCGAAGAAACGCCACTGAGCCTTGCCGTATCGGACAACGGCAAAACACTCGCCGCGCTTTTCCCGGATCGCGTCGTCATTTTGGACAGGGCGGAAAAGAAGGAGGCACAGACATACAAACTCAGCGGCGGCGTTCAGATTGCCTGCGGGCGAGAAAAATCTGCCAATCAGCTTCTCGTCTTTATGAATGACCTTCGCGTGATAAGTCTGGATATGCGTACTGGCGAACAGACGGAACTGAACAAATTGGCCATCGAACATGGGCGCGTGTTGTCGACGGCTCCGGCGGCCAAATCCATGATGTACGTCCTTCTGGCGGGCGAGCACGGCCAGTTCATCGCGTTGAAACTCGGCATGAATACGGGCAAATCGAGCGTTGTCCTGCGTGTTTTGAGCATGGGCACTCAGATTTGGGGCGCGGCCGTCGCCGAAGATTCCGTATGCCTTCGCAATGATGCCACGTGCCTGCGAATTATTTCCGGCATGAAAGCTTTCTCGATCGATGACTGGGCCAGAAGCGAGCCCTTACAGATCTTTTAGGTTTGCGCCATATTTTATCGGCGCGTATCAGACGCAAAAGAGAATTTCGTTGGGATTCAAGGCGATGAATCCATTCAGTTCAATCGAGAGAATTCGATAATGCAGCGGCTGATAGCGCCGATGCGTTTCCGTATTGGCCGGCTTCAGTCCTTTTGTTTTCACAAGTATTCCGAAGTGTCCGGTTTCGTGTTCAGAGAAGCCGGACAATAGGAAACGCGACCCAATAGAAAAGAAAATGAAAAAGAGCCTTCTCATCCCTGTTATTCTTTCAAGTGTGATGTTTATGGGGTGTTCCAGCGCACCGGAAAAAGCGCCCGAGAATGCGCCGGTCGCGCAGCCGCAGCCTGAACCGGAACCCGCGCCGCAGCCCGATCCCGAGCCCGGCGTCGCTTTGCCGACCGAAATGCAGTGGCGTATGCAGTATGGCGCACAGGACGATGCGGATGTGATGACGCTTTACGAGCGAGCGCGGAAACTCGTGGAGGAACAGCGTGGCGAGCATGGCAAACTCAATTTGTGGGGCAGCTATTTCGGGCCGTGGTTCGTCGTCGTGTTCGAACCGGAACCGATTGATCCCGAGTTCGTGGCTCTTGATGCGCCTCCGCCCGTGCCCGCGGCGTACCTCGTCGATATGGCGGCCGGCAAAGTCGTCGACAGAGGGGACTGGAAAACGGCGCGGCCATTCATCGAGGCGCAGATCGCGGCCTATCGGCGCGGTTTTAAGGATGACAAGGCCAGACAGGAGTTTTTGAACTTTTTCGCGGCATCCGTTTCGGTCATTGCGTTTGGTAATACCGATTATCTCGAAGACAACGGTTCGAGCTATCCTGACCCCATTTCGGCGCCTCGCTTAAAGACGAATCCCGAAACTTCCGAGCTGACCTACTACCTGTCGAGCCATGGCATGACGCTGTTCTATACGGAATGCAAGCTGACGGTGACACACGCTGCAATCGTCTTTAATTCGGAAATCGTGCAGCCGCATTAGGTATTTATTTGGGCGCGGCCTATGCGCCTTACGGTGCATACGGCCACGTACCGGGCTATCGCCTGCTGCGATACGCCCGCTTGACGCCGCTATCCCGTTGGGATAAGCGGCGTTTTCAA
>JAZODZ010000017.1:0-7212 GCA_045597285.1 Myxococcota bacterium | reverse complement strand
TAATCCAGCATACCTCGTTCTTCATAGACCCGTTTATATAATTCGAGATCCATTAATGAATGAAGCATATAATAATCGAAATAATTTACCTGGCATTTTTCGAGCTGCTTGTTGAAGATTTCGACGCCTTCTTCACGCGTCGGGTCTTTAAAAGTCGGAAATTTCGAGGCGAGATAAAAAGAATCACGCGGGTATTTTTTGAGTGCTTTTCCAATGAATGTTTCGGAATTCCCGCCGTGATATGGCCATGCTGTATCGAAATAATTGACGCCGCGGCGAATGGCTTCATCGACGAGAATCTGGCTGATTTCCTCATCAATATTGTTTTTATCGTCGCCTATGGTCGGAAATCTCATGCAGCCGAAACCGAGCAAAGAAATTTTGTCGCCGTTCTTGGGATTCACCCGATACGTCATTTTACCAACCGTCGGATCGTTGTGATCGATTTGTGGCAATACGCTTTGTTTCGAGCATGAAGAAGCCAACGCTGTCAATCCGAGTGCTGCCGCACCTGTACCAATTAATTCAAAAAGTTTTCTGCGTTCCATAATATAATCCTGTCTGATATATATTATATATTAATTATATTTCCCGATGCTGGAAATTTCCTTCGACATGAATGGCTGCAATCGGACGCGCCGGGCAAGCATATTCACACGCACCGCAGCCGATGCACCTTTCCGGATCAATGACGGGAAACTTATATTTTTTGCCATCCGGCTTTTCAGCAAGTGTAAATGTAATCGCACCGGTCGGACACGAACGCCCGCAAGCCCGGCAATGAACGCCCTGCGATACGCTCAAACAGTTTTCAAGTGATAGAACGGCATGTCCAATCTGCACGCTGCTTTTCTGCTCGAGTGTGAGTTTGCGGATTGCGCCAGTTGGGCAAACCTGACTGCAATCATTGCACGTGGGACGACAATAGCTGTATTCAAAACTCAGCGTGGGATAAAGGATTTTTGTCCCCGTCGCCATTGTTCTCAAAACCTGATTGTGGCAGGCGCGAACGCAGAGCATACATCCCGTGCAGTGGTGAAAGAAATTGACATGGCTTTGCGATCCCGGTGGCGTGATCGGCGTTTCCCGGGGATAGGGATCTTTTCGCGTGACATTGGCGAGTGCCTGTTCGCCTCCTCCGGCCATGCTCAAGGCCGGGCAAAGAGCAGTTCCAGCAGCGGCGGCTGTTGCCGCAAGAAACAGGCGTCGTTCGTTCACGGGGTTTGTTGAATTCGTTTCATTTCCGGATTCGATGCCGGATGTATCCTGGTTATTATTCTTCATCTCTGTTCCGTCTTTTGGAGCTTCGTCCGAATTGTCTTCGTGGGAGTCAGTTTCATGCGGCATATCGTTGGATGTCGATGGCTGTTCCGAATCGTGATTGGGAACGACGGATTCCGCATTCTCTGGTTCAGACTGGGGATGCTCTGATACTTTGTCATCGTGTTCAGAAGCAGTTCCGGAGTTTGACGAGTCTTTTTGTGGCAGGCCTGCAATCATATTTTTAATCGAAGGCTGATACGAAATGGCATCGAATCGACAGGCTTTCAGGCAGTTCATGCAACCAATGCAGAGCTCCGGATCGACTTTATGATTTTTGACATCGATGCAGTGGGCTTTGCAACGATTGGAGCAGCTTCCGCAATCTTTGCACTTGTCTTTGTCCAGCCTGACTTTGAACAGTGAGAATCGTGCAAAAAGTCCTAACAGCGTTCCCACTGGACAGAAATTCGTGCAGTAGCTTCGACCTGTAAGAACGCCACAGATAGCCAGTCCGACAAATGTGATGATGGCGAGGATGAACGAAGCCGTTCCACGAATCCAAATATCGACGGCATAAAAGCTGTAGGAATCGCGGCTTTCGGCCATCGATGCCAACTGGTTGTTCACGGCATCGTAAACAGGGGCAAACAGGGATGCCGCCATGCGGCCGAATGCTGAATAAGGCTCAATAACCGCCGTGAGACTCGTCCCCACGATGAGCAAAACGATGAACAGGGCGAGCACGGAATAACGGATGATTCGCCGTTTTTTCGTCTGTTCACGGAATTGGTATTTACGTTTTTTGCCGCGAAGCGTGGACCACAAATCCTGAAAAATCCCAAGCGGGCAGATGATAGAACAGTAAATGCGTCCAAAAAGAAGCGTCAAAGCCAGGAGAATGACCAGAATGCCGATATTCAAGGCGAGTATGGCGGGAATGGCCTGAATTTGGGCGACCCAGCCGAGATATGTGGGAAGGACACCGGTAAAATCGAGAAAAATGCCAAGACATGCGATAAACATGATGGCGGCGAGTATAATTCTGATAATGCGCATTATGTAAACTTGATAAAAATGCCGGGTATTTGTAAGGCACCCGGCGATGTAATTGTCTCCGAAAGACGCGGAAACTCTTGTTCTGGCCTCCCTCACCATGCATGGCGAGGGGATAATACTAATATTATATGGCCAGCCCAATGAGAAGAAAGGGTTATTTTATTTCGACATCACCTATCGTGATCGTTTCCTTCTCGCTGGTGAGTCGAATACTCTTGATGCTACTCTTTTCGGAAGCACGCCCCCAGTTGGTATAGACGATTGCCGTGACCGTTGCCGGCCCGAGTAATTTTTGTTCGTGCGAAGCGTAGTATTGTGTCTGCGCTTTGTAGGTGCCTTTGGGGGCTTTTTTAATCATGTATTCTTCGGGGCCATAACCATCCGTGATATCAAGACTGATCATGCCTCGATTGCGGGAAAGCGTATTTTGATAGGAAACTTCTTCGCCACTCGGTTCGACAACATGGAGGTCGATGTCAGAATTATCGGTATCCCACATCATGACGATGCGTAGATCGGTATCGAGATTTTTACTCAATATGGAATCGATCTTAGGAATATTGAGGGGTTTGCCAGATAATTTCTGGCGTTTGCTCCAGGCGACGAGGGCATTGAACTCTTCGAGCGCGACGATTGCCGTCGCCATGGCATCCGAGCGTGAACGATAAGTGAAAGCCGCTTTGTAGTAGCAATCGAGTGCTTCCTGCACATCTTCTGCGCTTTTGGTCTTTTTCGCACGCATCGTCAGGGTCAGAGCCAAATCTCGCCATGACACAGCTTCATCTGGCCGGAGTTTCAAGACTTTTCTCAAAATCAGCACGGCATGATCGTACTCGCCAGCTTCTCGCAGACGCCACGCATAGACGCGGAGAAGTGCAACGTCGTCGATCTTGAGTTCGGCGAGATTGGAAAGAATCCGCAGACCGAGTTCTGTCTGATTCTTTTTGAAGAAAAGACTTGCACAGTCGAGATAAAATGCAGGGCTGTCCGAATATTTAGCTCGCTGCTTGATATAAGTCTGATAAAGTATATCTTTGTCTTTATATACTTTTTCGGCGTCCAGGATGGCCGTCAGATATGGGGTATTGGGATCCCATTCCTGAATGACGATAGAGGCATCGGCACTTCGACTCGTGCCATCGCCATGAATACCGGCGTATTGGGCACTTTCTTCGCGGACAACCAACATCGAGTTCATTTCCGACTTCTGGGCAAGAAGACCGCCGCTAGAAGCGGATTCAGATTCCACGAGCATAGCAGCCTTTGCAGCTGGTCGTCTGGCGGCTTGAACGGCCACTATTCTGCCACCGCCGCCGGGGCCGAAGCCGCCCGCGCCAAAGCCGCCAAGGCTTGCGCCGCCACCTCTAGCGCCGGTAGACCCATAACGCATATTGGCCACATCGGCCGCATCAAAGGTAGACCAATCGATCTCCGTGAGATCGACATTGCCATGTTCATCGACTTCATATTCGTTGCCAAACTGGTCAACATAATAGATATCGCATTCGCCGTCGTAACACTCTTTTTTCTTTGTTAATTTGAGTTTAACGGGTTTGAACGACCACCATGTGACACGGGATTCCCAATTGTCTTTGAGGTCTTCCAGCCATTCCGCTTGGTTTCTCTTTTCTTTTTCTTTGAGTTCTTCGGGACTCTTGTGCTGCGCCAGCCATTTTTTGTGCATTTCAGCCAACGTTTCGGGTGGTTCAATATCGTATTCGATCCATTGATCGAGCCGTTCAAAGACGATCATACTCGATACCGGGCTGACAATGGAGAAATGGCGGCCAAGCGCGAGCAATTCTTCGCGGTGATCTTCGGCATTGGGCGAGAGTTCCTCGACGCGCGAAACCGCCCAAGCGGAAGATATCGTTTTATCGGTGCTTTTGCTCGCTTTGCTCAGATCGACATCGAATTTGTTTCCGTTGGACAACGCGATCTGGATCTTGCCGGGCGATCCCTTGTATCGGCCGGTTACGGTAACGCGGCCGATGGCGGGAAGGCCGATGCCCTGGACATCGGAGACATTGCCGGTCACAGCCGAGACTACGGGAGCCGGATTGGTGATTTGTCGAATAACATCGTCGGGCGGCAAAATGGCGATATCGAGTACGCGTCCTCCACAGATATGACGCATGGCAGGCGTGTCGTGCTGTGCACCAGATACGAGGGCAACAGAACGATTGCCAAATTGCGGAAGGGCATTGGTATAGGTATCGATGCCGTCTGTAAAGAAAAGCGTCGTCCCATTGAATTTCTGTGATGCAATTTTGTTCAGCGGCTCAAAGCTCGTGCCGCCGTCGTAAACAATTGTGTCGATATAGGCAATGAGATCATTCAAATTCTTGAACGTTTTCTTCGGTTCGAGCACATTTCTGAAAACGTGGAGTTCAAACGATGCGTGCAGGGGCAAGGCTTCGAGTATCTTTCGTGCAGCCGCGATGTCGTCAGGTTTTCGGCTTCCCGACGCATCCCAAATGATCCGCAACGATGACAGATTCTGCGTGTCGGTTGTTGCCTGCTGTGGAAGCTGAATACTCGCCATAAAGTGATTCGCGCTCTCGGACGATTCGATAACAGCAAGTGTCTGAGGCAGTGCAGGCATGGCAACGAGGATATCGTCGCCCGGCTTGATATTGGTTTCGTGCGATTCGACGACCCAATAGGCTTTGGCAGCCTTAAACCGGTCATCGCCGAGACCGCTGATCAACGGCGTGTCTATGCCCGGAATATTGACGGAAATCTTGACATCTCTCGTTGAAAGCTCTGTTCTCGGCATCGGGAGCGCGAGCGCAGCTTCGCCGTTCGTCCCGAGCATGAGCGGCGTGACATATTCGACGCGGATTTGGCGTTTGCCATGCGCCGGTATCGGATAAATGCGCGTGCGATAGGCGTTGCCGCGGATCTGCTCGACAATGCCAGGATCCGTGCCCTTCTTGACTTCGGCTTCAAACGCAATGCGGGCTTTTTCTTTTTCGACGACACGCGCGTCGACCATTGCACCGTCGATATCAATCGCATAACCGCTTATTGTCGCGCCATCCGGAAGCGGGAACTCGAGTTCGCCTTCAAATGCCCGTCCGTTCTTGTTGTGGACGGTAAACTCGGTGATGACGCGTGCAAACATACCGTCCACTTTTGCATCGACCGAATACGAGCCAATTTCAATGGCCTGTTCTTCCGGCTTAATCTGCGGAACGTCAATGA
Source organism: Myxococcota bacterium (assembly GCA_045597285.1). GTDB lineage: Bacteria > Myxococcota_A > Bradymonadia > UBA4248 > UBA4248 > UBA4248. The sequence continues at coordinate 1,686 of JAZODZ010000017.1, read as the reverse complement.
TGGGCGGGCGTGGCCAGCATCTTGGGCATCGCGGCACAGGACGCCAGATTGGCACGCGATCGACAATTCGAAATGAATCCTGTGCAGAAACGCTGTCGGACAAACAGCAAAACCCAAGCAAGGCGGTCAGCATCACCTTGGTGTTAAAGCGTAGGTGTAATAACTTTGGCAGGTTAGAAAGAGAACGGTTGCATGCATTGTCATTTTTCATAACGCACCTCGCTTTGTCAGAAGTCAAACACCCCCCAGCATTAGCATACAGGAATGGCGCAAAACACACAAGCGCGGCGTTCATTTGGTTTTTTGTCGAGCGGCTATTTGCACAAGACGCATGCGCCGTTGTGCAAATACGCCGCTTTTGGCGCGTGCCTATGTACTCGCCCTTTCGGGCTGTGCGCATACGGCACGCGGCGCTTTTGCGCATTGTTATTGGCTCTGTACAAACAAATAGTTATGACAAATAAATTATTTCATATTCCGGAGGCACTCGACAGTCGTATGATTATACTGCCGAGTGGCGAATACTGTTATATACAGAGCATCACTATTTAGGGCGATGCCCTCTAAAATGGAAGGTTCATTTCTACGTCCAATGCTCTAGGTTCACGGTTTGCCTGTTTGTGACGGTTTGACTTTTTGTTATTGCTTGATTTTTTGTTGTCACTTGACTTCTTGTTGTCACTTTTCATGTTATCGCTTGGCTTCTTGTTATCGTTAGAGTTTATATTGTCATTTGAATTATTGTTTACGATGTCGAAGTGACCAGCTTCATCACATGAGCTGTTGTCGTTTTTGCAGCTATTCTTGCATTGCCGGCTATTACCTGGAATGTAATATAATTTCTTATCGTTTGCTTTTGTGCAGACTTTGATATGCTCTGTATTGTTTCTGCAATTTGTAATGATTACTTTACCTTCTTTGGGACAAGTATCCTCCTGTTCGACGCATCGCGCCTTATTATCTGCAACAACACATGAACGCGGCGTTTTATAATGACTACAGTCGTTGCGATGTATCTTATTTTTCATACATGTCATGGATGTGTTGCCGTCACAGCGCGATTCAAATGTATTGGGATTGCAGGCATCTGCGGACGTATCATCGTCTTTTGCAAAGGAATCTTCTTCATCTTCATCAAAATTTCTTGCAACCGGATTATGCGCGTGTGTATTTCCTTCTGCGAAGGGAGGATTTGGTCTGGCACCACCATGTGAATGTGGACTTTTGCTTTCGTTATGCCCTGCTTCGTCGCATGATGTTCTGTCCGAGGTGCAACTATTCTTGCATGTTATAAAACCGGCATTGTTATAATATAATTCACCGTTTTCGGCTTTTGTACATACTTTTAAAAACTCTCTATTTTTCACACATCTGGTAACGATTTCTTCGCCTTCACTTGTACAAACGTCCTTGCTGGTCACGCATTGGGCTCTGTTATCGATAACAGCGCATGAACGAGGTGTGGGATATTTGTCGCAGACAGAAGTGCGAACTTTGTTACCTCTACAATTCAGCGCCGTATCTCCGTCACAGCGAGATTGAAATGTTTTGCGCTCGCATGATTGAGCGGGGATACATTTGCCATCTTCCGAGCATGTTCCGAAGCCTCCGTCACATTTATCGGTTGATATTGCTTTGAGTATTTTTTTGCCGTCTTTTTCTACACATTGATATGTGTCCACATAG
>JAZODZ010000016.1:0-6600 GCA_045597285.1 Myxococcota bacterium | reverse complement strand
ACGCTCTTTTGGATGGCTTGACAAATGCAGACGTTTCTGGAAGAACTGTGAAAGACTGATTCATAACACTTTGCAACTGATATCCCTTTCATTTATAAGAATCATTCTGAATAGATACTAAACAGGCTCTAAGCAACAATCCAGATAAACTCAGAATTGTGTACAAACATCTTCCAAATCCAGACAGTGCAGCTTCAATGTCGGTATCCATAGCCCTTGAAGCCGCCAATGAACACAATCTATTCTTTGAAATGCTCCACGCAATCTTAAATCAGGACGACTGGAAAGCAGAAAACCTGGATCGTGAAGCCGCGTCCATCGGTTTGACAATGGATAACAAACACAAAAACCAAATCCGCCAAAAGGTTCTAAAAGATGTATCTGACATCAGAAAAGCCGGTATTAATAATCATCCAGTTCTCCTTATTAACGGCAAACTTTATAATGGGCCAATCTCTGCCGCCAGTCTTGATGTGATATTGAAACAGGAATCTGAGTTTGCTTTGAGTCATTCATCTAAAGATGCAACTGGAAACAATATCTATAAACACATATCATCCCTCAAAGGCCCCAAACGCTCCCTTGAAGAAGCTAAAATGGCTGCAGCCTACAGAGTCGGCTGGCGATATTACATGGAAAGAATGAAACTCGACAAACTGAATCATCAAATTCTCGAAGCTGAACTCTCCAAAGCCGAAGCCGATCGAATTGATGCAAATCCAGTTCTGTTATACAATATATTGACAAATGAACTAAAATTACCCTACACTAATCTCTGGTATTCCGATTCGGATATATATATATTCTTTTTTATACATTCCAGAAAACTCTAAAGATTTTAGACACACGCTCCCCACCCCTGATTTATATTATTCAGATTATCCGCCCAATCAACTGACGTTTCGTTATAATTATCCCAATTCCCAAACAGTAAAACTTAATCATTTTATTACCGATTGGAACTTTAAAAGCATTGCCCATCTTAAGCACAAAGCAAGCGACGTTCGCGAATGCTTTGAAATCGAAAATCGTTCGGGAAATATCGATATTATGCTGGATTTAACCAGTCGATGGCTCAATCCGATTGATTTACTCATAGAAGTCGATCACGTCAGCATTATCGGCAACACCACCGGTTCGGTCGCATTAGAAAACTGCCTAAAGAGTATGTTAAAAATGCAAATTATTACAAAAAAACTCCCAACGAAACGGCAAAGTCTATATATCCCTATCGTATGATTAATGAATCCCTGAATAATTCATACTTTCCTGAGGACGCGGGCATCTCGCACGCGAAAACACTAGGAATTGAATGTGTCCCTAATCGGTAGTTGTTCAGACCTTCCTTAAGAAAAGCCCTATGTGACAGGATAGTTGTCCGTGGGTAGTCAAACAGTGGTATGATAATTTTCATAGAATCTGCCATTTCATCACCGGCTTATTCTTCACTCAGACAATGGTTCACCCCTGACAACTATGTTGACAATTACCGGTTTTCTTCGGTTTAGGATTGATCGACGTATTCTCTGGCATGACGCCCTCCATGTTTTTTGCCCTTTAACCAATTTAGCAAAATATGCTTATCCTGGCGAGGGGAATTGCATAACAATTCAGTCTACCTTCCGAAATTTGCCTAACCGATATTTATGCAAATTATGGAAAAGATAAGATGACATTTGCCCCCGAGACTACAGAGCGTGAAGCATTATGCGCTTTTTTATTCGCACCACAATATAACAATATATCCACACATCCTAAACGTAACCATAATATCTACACGCTAAAGTTTAATCTCCAAGTATTTTCTTTACAGCCAACGGCCGTGCATATTTAAGCTCGATATCGCTAATGAAAATCGTGTTGTCTTTCACTGGTTCAAGCAACATAGCTGGATAGATGACAACGTTCTTCCTCATACGGGAATAGTCGATAGAAATGCCAGTCGCATCATAGTGGATTTTAACATCACCTCTTATACTGGTAATGATGTTTTCGATGGGACGCAAAAGATCAAATTGAGTCTCTAAATCGACACCATCAGCCAATACCCCGCTTATACCCCATTTTAGTAATTGCAATGCGCAATGACGGTCGAGCAATCCATGAATGTTCTGATTGCGATAATGCATCAAGCAATTATAGCACGCAGAATCACACGAACAATGAATCAACACGTCCTCAACACGATTCAACAATCGCGGTATTTGTTGCGACAAACTAATGGCATACCCAGCGCCGCTCGACAAGCTATCATACAGATAAATATCGACCCAACAACCACTACGATTATGTCTTACACGATACCCTGAAACCAATTCTACATATTCGACATCGAGTTCTTTGCTTACGGCAAGGCGAAGGGCCTCCGCCAAAGACTGAGAACTCCTGGCAAGCCAAAGATTATCTTTGGTATGAACATCGATTTTGCGCGGATCAAGGTAAAACTCAAGAACGAGCATATCAGTAATAAAATCATATCCAAGATTAACTTGTACAAAGTCATGTTTACACAGTTTATTACTATAACGCAATGGATAAGGACGGTAAAGATCTTTAGAGGTTTCATTTGATCCGGCGGGAATTGCGGCACCACAGTCTTTACACACAAAAAAGCCAGAGTGATTCGCATCGCAGCCACGGTTGAGCATGATAATTCTTTGGTTCTCCCGCGTTGACATACGAATATTCACGCAACCAGGCACTGAATTAACGTCGTCCGCAGATGAAACCGTTGAATACAAAGGCATGGTGGAATACGAATAATGTTCCTTGAGTTGTGCTTCCTTGATTGGCTTGGCATTTTTAGGAGCAAATCCCCATGGAATCAGCATGGGATGACTATCCGTTAATTTCTCATTTCCACAAAACGGGCAACGACGATTGTCGTCCGATTCCAATCCAAACCAGTGACAGTCAGGGCATTGTTTTATCGGCTTTAAATAATTGGAATCATCGATATATGACCTAGCCGCATTTCCCCAAGAACCGTGCTTTAGTTCACTCCCCGGATAATAAAGCCCACCGATCTGATAAGTCTGTTTATCGACGACGATAGCTCGCCCGGGTGCATATTCAGAAATAGCAATATCAAGTCCACGACCGACTTCAAACATAACTTGTCCTGCTTTATTTGGATTGAATATATATGTATTGACAACATTTTTAGGAAATGAATAAGTCGGAATGATACCATCATCATACAAAGCATCCAACAATGATTTGGGTTGGAAAAAACTATTGTTACCGTCATCCTCTTGAATGCCAAACAACTCAGGGTGCGCATTTCGTTTAGCCTTAATCGCATCAAGGCTATTTTTAAGTTCTGTCTTAAAGTCACTAATATTAAAATTCTGAACAATTAACGGATCGACATCCGACGGCTCAAATGAAGACAAAAATGTCGCAAAAGAATCCAAATGGGAATCGACAAATACATAGGCGGGTATCGTATCCAACCCCAAACCGTTCTGCCCAAGATAATCAGATACCGCAATCATACTAAGATGGCGGCGATATAATTTTTCACTCTGAACATCGATCCAAGGCCGCCGGGGATCACCGCGAAACATCGGTTCCGGGTGGTTAAAATAAAGCGTATCATGAGGGCCATTCTCGCAATATGTCGTAATGGTAGATAGACTAGCCCCTTTTCGCCCCGCTCGCCCTGCTCGCTGTTGATAGTTTTCTCTCATCGGCGGAATATTTCGAAGTCCCACAGCAACCAACGAACCGATATCAATACCAACCTCCATCGTGGTCGTGCTGCTCAGTATATCAACCGGTTTCTCACCATCCTGTAGCAAATCCTGAAACCGTAATTCATACGTTTCGGTCTTGGACCACAAATCATCTCTCTGATCCTTGTGAGACAATTGTGCTGTATGTTCCTCAGTGTCGATGGTTCTTATACATTTCCCACCAATAGCGTCCTCAATAGGCTTTCTCCAAAATTGTAACGCAAGTTCATCCGTTTGATTAAACGCTTCTATCTGGTCAGAACCGCATCGGGGACAATGCGCCTTGAGCATAAAAGGCGATACATCCGCGCATTGTTTACAACGATACCATGTATGAGACCGATCAAAACGCGGCCGAATGTGATTCATGATAACATAATATTTCTGTGATTCCTGTGAATTCGACAAAAATATATTCTGAAGAACACGCGCCCATTTATGAGCCACATCGCTATTCTTCTTCCACTTCATGATTTCATTAATGGTTGTCGAAAACTCCCAATTGGACTCTAAACCAAACCCGCTAAAACACTGGCGAACCTCGTAACGAATGCTATCCGAAATGTCATCCCCCAATGCCAAATGCGAATCAAAAATATCTAATATCCATGCATTAAACAACTCAAGAAATTCCGTTTCTTCAATCAAAATACCATTTTCTTTGAGTGAATAAAGCGCATCATCAAGCGCCTCTTCAGTCGGTTCAATCCAACATATCGCCGAATCGAATAATGTATTATAGCCACCACAAAATATGTGCAACAACGCTTTTTGCATCGAATCCGAAGCGTGTTGCATTGTAATCCTTGGCTCGAATGGCTTTCCTCGGCGATTCGCCTGCTGTAAACGCTCAGAAACCCTTTGGCAGTCTTCGGCAAATTTTATATCCGAACTGAAAATGGGGATATTGTGCTCTAATACAACAAGACAAAAATAACCATAGATATCATTCAATGAGCGATCACACCGATTGGATTCTTCCAATTTACGAATGGCAAGCGCAAACAGTTGCATCACCGCAGCCAAATCCGATGCCTCGGACATATCGCGAGCCAATTTAGCCGCTCGCTGACGGCTATCCGAAAATAGCAATACTTTGCGGCCTTCATTGGGAAAATGCTCAGGATCCCCCGTTTTACCAGCAACAGGCGGTTGGGCATTAAACTGCGACTGAATCAGACTATAGAATGCCAGATTTCCTTTCGTTTCAAAAGATGTCAGTTGCATTGAACTAAGCAATTGCTTGCAATGCGGACACTTCGTAAAAGTAATCGTTTTATCCGCAACCTTAGAGTTGGTATCTGACTCGCAATAAAACAGCATTCTGAATCCAGGTTTTCCAGCCATACTATCATCGCGAAAATACAAATATCCACTCTTTGTATCGAGATAGCACGGCTTTATAGGATTCTTCGTTCGTCCACCAGAAGGAAAATATCCTTCGGGCGGAATGAATAGATGAATTTCATGAATCTTGAGTTGTCTAAATTGCCCGGGATAATGCCATAGATAGGCATAGTCCTTCGATTTATAATCATCATCGACGACATATCCTTTATAAAATAATGCCCCACATCGTCGATCATTATACAACTCATATACAACGGATCCACAGTCTGGACATACAAATCTATCATCCGAAGTATGGAGACTTCCGAGCGTTAATCCGCCTACTTTATGCGCACATGGGCAGTTTTCATTCGTACATGCAAAGATCCCCTTTAATCCTCTAAACAGCATGTGCATACGAGCCGGGAATAAAACTGCCCCACTCGAATTCCGCGCCAATGGCGCTATCGCAAGCAAGATGCTGACGGCATGAATGCCGTCGTCATGCGACATACCCGGGAATATTCCTTGCGCAAGTTCATCCAGAGAAACCGCCGTTCCCCTGCATTTTTCGAGCAGTTGCGCAAATGGCGTGTAATGCAACAAATGCTCGTATAGCCAGGCATAGCTTGCCTCTGGCGATTCAAATCGTTCCGGAACGCCATCCATCCCCCCAAAAAAAGTTTCAAGCGACCGAATGCAACTGCTTTCACTCTCAAACTCTTCTGCTTCGCAGCGCGCATATCTTTCTGGTGCAATATCAATCGTATCCTGGCAAGAAACACTTTCCTGGGTTCCCGTTAAATAGACAAAAGTTTTGTTATCCGTTTGCGATGTCAAATCATTGGCAAACTGCATAACAGCCTCTCTGTCATCCTCATCACTGTCGGGCATACTGGCCGTCGTGAGTATAAACTGCACCCTGTCTCGGTGAATCCCAAGTCGATGGAATAAACGACGGATCAAGAGCGCAACCTCGCCACCGCTAGACCCGCGATACATGTGCGCTTCATCGATGATGAATAACAGTTTATTCGCCTCATCCGCATCCAACCATTGCTTCGTCTGATTCCAAATGTTGGCTTCGATCGGCCTGAATAGCATATACTCAAGCATCGAATAGTTGGTGATCAAGATGTCCGGTGCGCATTGCTGCATCTCAAATCGAGTAATGAGCTCGGCATCAGCTTCGGACGGGGTATGATCCGAATCTCGCAATCGGTCGCAAAATGCTTGTATATCGTCTTTCGCGGGTATCTTGCCATCTGCCAATAACTTATTATACACCGAACTGGAAAGTTCATTGCTGTCAGCTGTAATGCGTTTTAATGTCCTCACAAGAGCGAGGTCCGACTGTTTATTCGTCTTGTTGCCGGGGTATGGAGTTCGCCCCGTGTACATGCCGAATTGCGGACGACGCACACAAGGCGATGTAAACTCCTTAAAAATCTCAATAAATCGCCCATCTGGATCACCGATTAGCCGCCGTAATCGACTCATCTGGTCCGAAACAAGCGCATTCATTGGGTACATC
>JAZODZ010000015.1:0-8755 GCA_045597285.1 Myxococcota bacterium | reverse complement strand
GCGTCTTGTGTGCGACTGTCAAGGCATTTGTTTTTAGAAGGAATAATTTATAATGAACGAGCTCAAATTCATCGACGCATCCAGTTACATCGCATGGCATTTCAGGCCGACTGGATAAACTTCCCGATGTATTCGACGGAGCCAACGGATGTGAATTCAAGAACTTCAATACCATGGCGGTATCCAGCTCGATCGGGATATCAAGACAATCTATGGTATGTCATGGTATGACGACGATGCCGAAGTGATGAACGAATACTTTCCAAAGATTGAAGAATTGGGCGTACATACAGCTGTGATTGATTATGGCATAGTAGTGCCGGACAAAAACATATATTGCCAGGTGCAAATCCGCATGAATTCAGCGAACACAGCTTTTTCATAAAAAGTATAAGAATTTGAAGGAGAATATACACATGAAACACTGTTCCTTTGTAACCATGGCAATTGCATTGCTTCTGATGGCCGGATGCGACTCGGAAACGTCGGCTGTGTGTAAGGATGGCGAGCTCAAGGCAGACTGCAACAACGGCGAATACAGCAAATGCGTTGACGGGCAGTGGGCAGAAGCCACGTGTGAAGGCGGTGCATCTTGCACATCAAACGGTTCTTGTGGCGAATGCAAGGATGGTGAGCTCAAGTCAGACTGCGACAACGGCAAATACTCCAAATGCGTTGACGGGAAATGGGCAAAAGCCACGTGTGAAGGCGGTGCATCGTGCACGTCAAACGGTTCTTGCGGCGAATGCAAGGATGGCGATGTCCAGGACACATGCAATGACGGGAATTTTGCCACATGCACGAACGGCGAATGGAAGACGACGGCATGCCCCGACGACGCGTCGTGTACCGCCGATGGCAAATGCGGTGAATGTAAAGACGGCGAAGAGAAAGCCTGCCATGAAGGCAATGTTACCAAATGCGTCAAAGGCGCGTGGACACAAACCACCTGCGAAGACGGCGTGTCCTGTACCACCGAAGGCAAATGCGGTGAATGCAAAGACGGCGACAGCAAGCAATGCACAAACGGTTTGAAGAATGCAGGCAAAGCCATCATGTGCAAGAACGGCAAATGGGACACCGAACCGTCCTATTGCCCGGAACAGTTTTCATGCTCCATGTCAAATGAATGCTATCAATGCCTTAGTAAATGCGATAAAGACCCATGCCCAGCCGAGTGCACGGATTCGGAATGCGAGGAACTTTGCAACCTATATGCTGACTGCAAGGCAAAATGTAATAATAAATATAATGGCTGCGAATCAAAATGTGGCTCGTGTGTCAATGGAGACAATATAAACTGTACAGAAAACGATGGTGTAGGCAGTGCCGATTTTTGCATCAATGGAAAGTGGTCAAATTATGATTGTGGCACCATCCATGGCGTATCGGGCTTAAATGCGGTTTCATGCACAAAAAAATGCCTAATAGTATGCGGAGATACTACATGCTGCAAAGAAGACGAATATATTTCCATTTGTGGTGAATGTCTGAATCAAAAAGACCCAATATGCGTCAAAGAGTTCGACGATGTATATGGTTTATTCTATCCCAAGTTTACCAATAAATATCAGCTGGTAACATGTGAAAAAGGCAAATTGCAGGTCGATGGAAAAGGGTATACACCATGCAACTCTGAATGTTTCTCTCAAGGTGGACGAGAGGCATGTTTGCAAACCGCCCCGACTCCCTAGTCTGCTCACCGGGGCAATGGAGAAATTGAGCCGTTGTAGATAATGGGATATAATAAATAATATGTCCAAATACAAACTATTATTCTGCCTGTTTACATTCGTTTTTCCCCTCATCGGATGCAGGCCTGCACAGGTGGTCGTTCCATCTGTACAAGCCACTTCCCCCAAAACCTACAACAGCGAGATACCCCAGGATGACCTGGACAAACTCAGCTTTGCGTTCTGCAGTGAAGGAAATTGCCCCTGTGGGGATGGCTATTGCAGCCAGGGAAGTTACTGCATCAACGATATGTGCTTTTGTGGTGCACACCCGGACGAAGGTTATTTCGATCAAGAAACCATTGCATCAAACAATTACGGCGAATTCAAATGCGTCACTTATAAAGTCGGATGTTTTGATAATTCAACGACTAATTTTCCTCCCGATCTAATAAAATATGCCAAACGGATTCTGAAATATCACGAAATATGTTCCAACGTAAGAAATGGCAAAGTCGTTTTGCATGATTTTATCTGTGCAAGGAAAAATGGCTGTAAAACCGGCGATGGTCGAAAGTATTCTAAATTAAAAGATATTCCTGAATCTTTGAATGAAACCGGTACGATGGAGTTCAACAGTCCATGGTGTTATGGTAACTTCAGGGAAGGAAACGATAGAAAAACACCTGTAGATGACATTGCTCTCTCTAGCGATTATTATTTCTCAAGCCAAAATATGGTGTTTAATTGATAAGTGCTATTGGAAAATATATCCGTCCGAAATGACTCGAATTCATCCTTGCGACCCAAACAAAACAGCCAACGGAAAGGGCAACCATGCATCTGAGTTTGAGGGACGAAACCCATTCAAATTTACGATTTCGACAATCAACTTTGCCGCAGGACAAACGGTAAGCATACTTGTGGCTGTTGATTCCGTGGACGGCGAGTTTCCAACGAAGTACGATTTGGATTGCGATGGCGATGGAGTATATGAACACATCGGTTTAACGAAAGCCAAAGTTTGCAGATTCGCAAGCAAGAGTGGAAACCATCAGATCCGCTTAAGGGGAGAGATACCCTCCTTGCAGCTGTGTAAGAATCCAACCATCACGGACAATACCAACTCAGTCATCTCTGTAGACAGCTGGGGCGATTTGCAATGGCAGTCCCTAAGTCGTTTTGCAGCGGACTGCGTCAACCTTAAAACACTCCCAGACAATGCCCCAGACCTCAACAAAGTAACGGATATGTCTTCCATGTTCGCCAAAGCTTCGGCGTTTAATCAGCCACTGGAAAATTGGGATGTTTCCCACGTCACAAATATGAATGAACTATTCCGGGATGCATCGATGTTTGATCAGCCACTGGAAAATTGGGATGTTTCCAATGTCAGAAATATGAATGGCATATTCCGTGGGGCATCCCGGTTTAATCAGCCGCTGGAAAAATGGAATGTTTCAAATGTCACCGATGTGGCGGCCATGTTTCTTCATGCAAACAGCTTTAACCAGCCGCTGGAAAACTGGGACGTTTCAAACGTCACCGATATGGGGGCCATGTTTGCCGACGCTGTTATCTTTCAACCAGCCACTCGAAAAATGGAATGTTTCCAACGTTAGAAATATGAGCACGATGTTTGAAAATGCAGTGTCATTTAATCAGCCGTTAGAAAAATGGGACGTATCCAATGTCGTCGATATGACGAGCATGTTTGACGGCGCAAGATCCTTCAATCAGCCACTCAATCAGTGGAACGTTTCGAATGTCGAACATATTTTTGCTCTGTTCCGCAATGCACACGCATTTAACCAGCCACTCGACAAATGGAAATTATCAAGAGTTAAGAAAATGGAATATGTATTTGCTAATGCAATCTCTTTCAATCAGCCACTGGAAGCGTGGGATGTTTCAGAAGTGACAGCGATGGGGTCGATGTTTCAAGGTGCCAAATCATTTAACCAGCCGCTGGAAAAATGGGATGTATCGAATGTCAGTTATATGGGATATATGTTTGCAAACGCAGCTTCTTTCGATCAGCCGCTCGATAAATGGAAACTCAATATAAAATATACAGGCAATATGTTTAAAAATGCCAGCAATTTAAGTTATTATCCCGAATCATGGACGATTTCCCCAGATGAACTGAATACAATGTTCGTCGGCACCAAAGTTGAAGCAATTGCAAAACAAAAATTACTAAAACCGTAGGGTATTCGTTTCGCGTTGTAAACACACAATCGGAAGTTACTCGTATTTACGACCAACTTCCGACAACTAAGATATGATTTATAGGAATCTAACAAATTCCACATCCAGTCTCAGTAAACAATTTACTGAGACTGTCTCATCCCCTACTCCGCAACACCTGCTTCAGCTGTACTCTTTGCACGCTTTCAGCGTGCGTAAGAAGAATACTAAACAGGTTCTAAAATATGATTTATAGAAATCTAACAAATTCCACATCCAGTCTCAGTAAACAATTTACTGAGACTGTCTCATCCCTTACTCCGCAACATCTCCTTCAGCCGCTTTTAAGGTATTCACCACCCAATCTAAATTATATATTTCAGAACTGGCATCCGATTCGGAATAATAATACAAGCCATCATCCTTGAACACGAGCATGATATCATCTTTATACGGATTGCGATCATCGACCAACAACTTCGTAGGTTTGAGCATCTGTGCAGCAATCATGTCCAATATATCCTGTTCGATCGGCTGATACTTATTTTCCTCACCAAACAACGTTTTGGAACCAAATACCAATCGCGGTTTAGAGAAAAGACCGCCGATCCCCCCCCGTTTACGTCGCCCTGCTTCGAGATCGATTTCAAACCGTTCCACAGCCTCGCGATGATATGCTCGAATCATTTCATTCACGTCATTGCTCTGTTTCTCGTATAGACGATACAGGGTATTGCAATGTTCCAGTGATACCTCACCACGATTAAACGTAAACGACAGTTTGCTCATCTCATGCAGTATCTGCATCAATGAATGCTGGTATTCGAACCATTTTTCGATTTCCTGTATCGTCGTTTCATATTTTTCATATTCTTTTTGTTGTGTTGCCACGAGTTTTTTAAGCGAAATGTTTGACTGCCCAACCAACTCAATACACTCATGCTCAATATTATTCATCTTAATCAACTCACGCTTGCACAGTTCTTCGTTTGCTAGAATTTCGGCGCTAAATGTACTCATTCTAGTCACCTGTGCAAACAGAGCAGCAACTTTGCTCTTATATTCGCTATCCTGAAAATCCATTATTTTGTTCAGCGCACTCTGAATATGATCGAGTTCAGTCCCTATTTGTGTCATATTATAGTTTCCGACAACAACCGAAACAACCGATGTTATCGACTGTTTGAGATGTTCAATTCCTTCAGGAGTGCATGCCTCGGAGGTCATACCCTTAAACGAATCTGTAAGCGCCTTACCACTTTTAATAACTGTAACGAGGCCACCCATAATCGACCCTGTACTACGAATCGTAGACGATGCAATCGACATAACATTTCCGTTAGCTTGAAATACACGCGATGCTAGAATAGCACTCTTTGAAATCATTTCCATGACGGGCGACACACTCTGCCCATGTGGCACAAGCTGGATTAGCGGACAGTTACTATAAGCGTGCATGAAATTACCGACTGTTGAAGCGATACCAGACGCTTTCTGCGACATTTGAGCTGCCGACATCAACATATCTGCTACGCGATCAATTGTGCCACTATCTTGAATTTTCATAAGTGCATTAGCACAGAATGAAACCGCAGCAGGAAGCGCATTCAGAATTACAGGATTATTATTCGCTGCTGGTTCTGGCAACGAATCAGCATTATCATCGTCGGAAGTCGATTGTGATAATTGCTGTCTTTCAAGCGCTTCTTCACATTTATATAACTTGTTAAGATTATCTTGATCAAATGGGTTATCTTCAGAAAGTTCTTTATAAACTTGGACACGTGTCTCGTAATCGTCTTTTGGTGCATTTTCCAGCTTACTACGAAGCTGTTTCTGTCTTTCATCTTTCGCAACATTTACAGCATACGTCCACGTCGGTACAAAATCACTATCAGTTTGAGCAACAGGATAATACCGCTCAAGCATAGAAGCGGCTTCTGAATAGTGGCGAGTCTGCAACTGCTGTACAATTTGACTGGAAATCACCGTTTTCTTATCAGAATATTCAACTTCGAGCTGCTTGCGTAGTTGTTTCAACTGTTTTTCAAATTCCAACTTACATCGTTGAAGTTCGGTTTGGTAACCTTCTGAATCTGGATCCAGCTCGTTCAAACGGCCATAAATATCAACGCGCCGCTTATAATCATCTTCGGGAACGGTTTCCAACTCCGCTAGTAATTCTAATATTGTTTCAGATATTCGTTTACATCGCAGATATTCTGCCAAATATCCTGCTGTCCCTCTGAGTATTGTAAAACAGTACTCGGTTCGCTTTGCAAAATCTTTTTCACTTTGAAGTGCACTCATTGCCGACTTGATATCATTGATTCCACCTTTATCTGGAAGTGAAGAAATTCCGGATTTAATATACTCGGAATATTCGTCATCAAGAATCTTTTTGTTTTCATCATCTGGCACCAACATGACCATTCGATTTGCCAGTCTTAGGCGAATCGAACGGTCATACTCCGGCAAACATTCAAACGCATTCCGATATATTGTGTACAAATTGCAATTACACAATTTTTCATACCGCACAACAATATCGTTAAAATCACTTCCAGCAACCAGTTGATATTTACAAATTGTTTCCAACGCGCTTTGCTCATCCCCATCATCAATATTTTTCTGGATGGCATCTAAAATATCCTGTTTTCGCTTAATATATGCCTCGCGCAGTTTCGAATAAAGCTCAGACTCCTGTGGATTCCCGGATGACGTCGTCTTCAATTGCTGAGTTTTAGTGGAAGAAGCAGATTTCTGAGTTTTCGACTTGGCAGGCAAGAACTTATTCAAAACGTCAACGCATTCATTGCATACATCTGATATCATGTTATTACACTCATTGCCAATGTCTTTTAATAAATCAAACATTGGTGAATTCTTTGAATCAGATTGACTTTGCAAATGAGATTTTAATAAATCAACACATCTTACAAATTCTGAATCGGCACTTGCAACAGACTTATACTTCTCGATATATTGCAACGCCAATTCAAAATTGTCATCAGCAATCGTCTCATTCAAAATATGAATAATAATATTCTTTTGAATACTATATTCATTCTTTAATTCATTCGACTCTGTCTCGCTCATTATTCTCTCCTATACTTTTTGATATGACTATTTCTTATCATGGACTACGGTAGTGTCCACAAAAGTTCGCAAAAGCTAGAAACCCAGCATTAGCAAATGTTACCTGGCATAATTTTGGACAGAACTCGCATAAATGTAAGCTCTCCCCATATTTTGCCAATCGTCAGTGTACTCAATAACATAGGTCGTAAGCAACCGCAAATACGCCTCAATACGGAAAGAATACGCATCGAAAAGTGTTTATTTTTTGCCCTGCATATTGGGATTAGTTTCGATTACCTTGAGGTCGTCCCGATTCTAAAACCGTCCGCTAATGCCGAAACCAGACATTTCCGGCGTAATCACAAGCTCAGGCTGCCACTGGAAGCCTGAGGCTGCCTCACCGCGACGATATGCGCCAAATTTAACCTCATTGGCGATGAGCAAACCAATACCCGTAAAGAACGCTGCCCCGCCAATAAATGTCATAGCAGCTCCAGAAATGATTGCGGCTTTCCCTTTTGAAGACCTCGGCTCGGTAAGATAGATCCCGTACACCATGACCCCCATTCCTATAAGTTCGAGGGCTGCGCCGCCTCCAAACAACCCCCAGCCCCACTTCCAGTACATATCGGATTGATGTTTCCAATCCACCGGAGCATCAACGACGAGTTTAACCGTTTTATCTTCGACAGCTTTTTCTGCAATCCAAAGATTGGTACGCGTCGTCTCATTCGCCAACAAATCAACCGTGATTGTATTATAACCATCCTCTGTGGTGCCATAAACCGAATGACTCCCCGGCTTCAACGCAATGGGATCAGTCGAACACTTGAAGTTTTCGCCGCCATCGATAGAAATCATTGCGTCGGATGGATTGCAGTTCAATACGAGCCTTGCTGAACATCTTTGATTCAGTTCTTCTGCATCCTTTTTAGCCTTGGCCACAATTCGATCGTGCCATTCTACCGACGCGGGCACCGCCCCGGCGACCTGTGTAAACGCCCGATAGGCTTCCTGACAACTGCCGACACTGGCGTATGCCTCTCCCACTTTCAACAAAGCCAGATCAGTCGGTGCTATTGAAAGCACGGCCTTAAATAATCCATTGCCAATGTCCTGGTGGCCATTCTCATAATTATTAATCCCCTCACGAATGAGCATTGTCTGTTCCTGTGACAAAGAAGGCAACTCCGTCTTCACTGGATTATTTTTGCCTTTGAGATAAGCCATGTCCTCATTCACACTTTGACCGTCCGAATCCCCGGCTGGGTACCCCGATTCCTGAGCCAATGCCGTCGCAGACAGCCCAATGCTCGCCAATATTATAAGTATTATTGATATTTTTCGCATATAACGTTCCCCATATATAGTATATCGTGTCTATCAAACGATAACCACTATCTTAGATATTACCTCACGTCTAAACCGATGTCAAATTTCGCTTTCTGGCTTCCGCAAACAACGTGAGAATACGCCATTCCAAAACATCGGGTCTGTCTTCAAACAACATTTCGGCGATGAGTTTCTTTCGCCACGGCCCGCAAATCGGTTCCTGATGTGACTGCTGATAAATCAATTTATCTGCATGGCAGCCACATGCGCATAAATATATAAATGGGCAAGAACGACATGGTTCCACATCGACAGGCAAAGAAGCTCTACGACGACGATAGACAACCTCTTTCAATCCTTCCGATATATGACCGATTTGTCCGACAAGCCTGTAACACGGAAAAATGGTGCCATCACTTCGAATATATAATTGCTCATCACCAATGCAGTGACACCCTTTTTTACGACAAGTCACGGGT
>JAZODZ010000014.1:0-5511 GCA_045597285.1 Myxococcota bacterium | reverse complement strand
CCGCAGTGGGGGTAGGCGCGTATGCAATAGCGCCGTAGGGGGCGGCTGCCCCCTCATCAAAATAAATACAAACATTTATACTATTCATGATGATCCTCCGCTGTTTTCAATTCTTCAAGAATCATTGGATCATCCGGTTCTGTCATAACAATGGGTTTAAAGCGTTCCTGCAAACGCTGAAAAACGACAAACAATGCAGGAACTATAAACAATAACCCAATGGTGCCGGCGAGCATACCGCCGACAGTGCCGACGCCGATCGTGCGCCTGCCATTGGCACCCACGCCGGATGCAAACATCAGCGGCAGCATACCAAAAACCATAGTCAATGCCGTCATAAGAATTGGACGAAAACGCATACGTGCAGAAAACAACGCAGCATGATTCATCGACATGCCAGCCTGACGGCATTGTGCGGCATATTCCGTAATCAGAATGGCGGTTTTGGCGAGTAGGCCAATGAGCATAATGAGCCCAACCTGAAAGTAGATATTATTATCGACGTGAAAGAGTGACGCAAATACAAATGCACCAACCAGTCCGAATGGCACGCTCATCATCACGGCCAGAGGAATATATAAACTTTCGTACAATGCAACCAATACGAGATATACAAAGAATATACATATCGCAAATATCATGACAGTATTGCTGCCGGACTCGACTTCTTCGCGGGTAATGCCGTCAAATTCAATGGAATAACCAATCGGAAGGGATGATGCAGCAACTTCGCGTATGGCGCGGATTGCATCACCAGAACTGTACCCAGAGGCGACGTTGCCCGAAACATCCATGCTCCCCATCATATTAAAACTGCTCAATGATTGCGGCATGTATTCTTTCTTTAATGTCACAAATTGGCTTATCGGAAGCATATCGCCCTGATCATTCCGAATATGGATGCGTTCAAGCGATGATTCATCAGCACGATCTTCCGCCCGCAGCTGCATGGTCACCTGATAATTCTGATGATACTGATTATAATTCGATATATATTCGCTGCCGATAAACGCACTTAATTCAGAGAGAACCGAAGATGGTGAAACGCTATACTTTTTACATCGATCCACATCGACATCCACGCGATATTGCGGGTTATTTATCTCAAAACCGGTACGTACATTTTCCAGTTCGGGGCGTGCATTTAATTTTTCTATGAAATTTTCTGTAATTTCATTAAATGTATGGATATCTACATCATTACGGTTTTGAACGGAAAGCTCAATACTTCCTCCGCCATAGCCATCAATCATCCCGAGTGACATGGCAAAGCTTTCTGCTTCGGTTTCTTCACCAAGCAGTTCATTGATCTTCTCTGTAATTGCCCATGAATCCGCATTTTCACGTTCATCCCAATGCCGAAGCTGGATCTGAATCATCCCTTTGTTGGAGCCACCAATGCCGACAACACTGCCGACAGATTCAACCTCCGGGATTTCCTGGATGCGTTCAGAAACGCGGTTCATGATTTCTTCAGTTTTGTTCATAGTATAACCGACAGGCGTACTCAAATCGACCATGATCGATCCGGTGTCTTCATCCGGTATAAATCCCGTTGGAACGCGCTGAATCCCCCAATACATCGCCAATACAGCTGCCACGATAAAGATGGAGACCAGCCATTTATGGCGAACAATACCGCCGGCCATACAAATATATCCATTCGGTATAATCTGAAAAATAGAGCGTTTCGACTTGACACTGATGTTGGACTGATGGCGTTTGGGTTTTAATATCAACGAAGCCAGTGCCGGGCTAAGTGTCAGAGATACGATGAGAGAGATACCGACTGCAACCGACATAGTAAGACCGAATTGCCTGTAAAAGATTCCCGTAGTTCCGCCCATAAAAGACACAGGAATAAATATCACCATAAATACAAGCGTAGATGTGAGCAATGCTGTGGTCAGGCGGCTCATGGCATCGACGGTTGCCTTGTGAGATGATTGATATCCGGAGTCAAAACGCGCCTGTACCGCTTCGACAACAACAATTGAATTGTCCACGACGGTTCCGATAACGAGTACAAGGGCGAACAGCGTCAGCATGTTGATCGAGAATCCCGCAAAAAACATAAATGCGAAGGTTCCCGCAATGGACACGACGATACTCAATGCCGGAATCAATGTGGCACGAAAATCTTTCAAAAATAGAAATACGATTACCAAAACAAGCAGTACAGCCAGTATGAGAGACACAATTACTTCATGAATTGAAGCAAATAAATAATCATTTGTATTATCGAATGTGACGATTTTTATATCCGGTGGGAGCTGCGATTCGACTTCCCGAATCAGTTTGTCAATATCCTGATTGATGCGCGTGGCATTGGAACCGGATACCTGACTGACGCTTCCCATCACGCCGGGATGGCTGTTAATCTGAGTACTATAAGTATAATCAGACTGTCCGAGTTCGATATCAGCTACATCTTTTAGTCGCAGTACTTCACCGGTTAAAGATGAATGCAGAATCATATCTTCAAATTCGGATACATTCTGTTTTCGTCCGGAATATCGCAGTGTATATTGAAATACGTGATCGGAATTTTCACCGAATGCCCCAAGACCTGTTTCGATATTCTGCTCCGCCAGCAATGCGGTGATATCGCTTGGAACAATGCCGTATTTCGCCATTGCATCCGGTTTAAGCCAGATACGCATGGCATACTGACCACCCCAGATTTCTACTTTTCCAACACCTGTAATTCGCAGCATTGCTGGACGCAAATGATTATAGAAATAGTTTGTTAGAAACTTTTCATCATAAGTGCCATCCGGGCTTTCCAGAGATAATATGCGCAATTGACCGGGTTGACGCTTTTCAACACTGACGCCGTTTTGAAGCACTTCTGACGGCAGCATACTCTGTGCCTGGACGACGCGATTTTGTATATTCACCGCAGCAATATCGACATTTGTACCCTGCTTAAAATATACTGAAACCCAAGCCGATCCGTTCTCCGCGGATGACTTCATATAAGTCATGTTGTCCACACCATTGATCGCCTGCTCAAGCGGTGAAACAACGGTTTTCTGTACAGCATCTGCACTTGCCCCTGGATAGGCAGCCCATACATAAATCACAGGTGGGGCAATATCGGGATACTTCTCTATGGGTAAAGACGTGAATGCGATTATCCCAATAGTTATAATGATAATGTTGATGACGATGGACAGCAATGGCCTTTCTATAAATATTTTTAAATTCATGGTTCGTTCTGCTCCATCGGTACTATCATCATATCTTCCCGCACAAACCCAGCTCCTTTCGATATAATGATATCACCTTCATGCAATCCATTGGTGACGACATAATTCTGACCGTCAGAAATAGAAATCACATCTATAATTACGGATTTTGCGCGTCCATCGACGATTTTGTAGACATATACCTGATTGAGTATTTCGAATGTTGCCTGACGCGGAATGACGATTTCATCCTTATATTCCATTGGAATCACGACGCGTCCAGTACCACCGCTCAGCAAAATGCCGGCAGGATTAGGAAATACAGCCCTGACTTGCAAAGTACCGGTTTTGTGATCAAGTATCCCACTGATACTTTCAACGCGCCCTGTCTCAGCATAATCCATATCATTGGTCAGTTTTAGCGTTATCGGAGGAAATGCTTCAATCATCTTATCCAGCGAACCATATTGTGTGATACGATTGATAATATCGCGCTCAGTCAGCGAAAAATAGATATACATTTCATCTGTGTCCGCAATAGTCGTCAAACCATCTGTCATTGCCGGACTAATATAATCGCCAACGTGATATGGCAGCCGTCCCACAACGCCATCCGACGGGCTTTTGATTGTTGTATAGGATAGATTCGTCTGCGCAACTTCCTGCTGTGCAAGGTTCTGTTCCAGTTGCGCCTCAGCCAGTTTTAGCTGGTTTTCAGCCTGACGCAGTTCAAATTCTGAAATAATACTTTTCTCGTATAGCTTCTTTTTACTGTCGACATTCAACTGGGCATTCGATACCTCAGCTCTGGCTGCAGAAACATTGGCTTTGGCAACATTCACTTCTGCCTTGTAAGTTGCCTGATCCATCACGAATAGTACCTGTCCACGCTTGACATGCCACCCTTCTTTCACCATGATTTTTTGTAAATATCCTTCAATACGCGTAATCAGTTTAACCGTCTGGCGTCCTTCAATGGATGCAGGATAATAGATACTGGAAATGATATCCCGTCTTTCCACTCGCATTGTTTCATAGGGCATCGCCTCATCTGAATTGCCTGTATCTTCGTTGCCCACATGATTATCTGTCGATTCCACAGAACTTCCAGACTGACATCCCATCACGAAAATGACCAAAAATATCAGAATGTGCACCAAATGCATAATACCTCACACGTTGCGTATGTCTCTGTATCTGTACAGAGACATTTTCATACGTATCATTTGGCACAATTCCGCTTCATAGCCCGCACAAAAATACTGAAACGGGAAAAATCGCCTATGAGACGGGAATTTTGAGGTCTGGGGGCGTTCCAAGATTATCAACGCACTCGAATATAACCCCAAAATTTGCAACCCGCCCAAATTGTGCAACACTGTAACGTGCGGCTTCAAGGAAGGAGCCTGCTCACTGACAGGAGTAAGTGTATGACAGCACCGGAAAAACGCGGTTGTCCGAAATTTTTGGAGTCCCCTGCACGGTTTCATTTGCTGGGGTGTTGTGGAACCGGCATGGGGGCGTTGGGCGTTCTTTTGTGCGAAGCGGGATATGAGGTCAGCGGGTCGGATACGGGATTTTATCCGCCGATGAGTGACATCCTGAAACGTAGCGGGATTCGGACGATGGAAGGTTGGGAGCCATCCCATCTCGATGGGCTCGATCCGGCTGACACGATCGTCGTCGTAGGCAATGTTTGCCGCCGTACCAACGAGGAGTGCATCGCGGCGATGGAACGCGGTTTTGTGACGCTTTCACAACCTGAGACGCTTTATCATTTCTTTTTGAAGAGCCATCGCGAGCGGATTGTCGTTTCTGGGACGCATGGAAAGACGACGACGAGTTCGCTGATTGCATCGGTTCTGTCCGAGGCTGGGATCGATCCGTCCGTGTTTATCGGCGGTGAAGTCCATGCGTATGGCTGTGGAGCGCATCTTGGACATGATCGACGCATGTTCGTCGTCGAGGGCGACGAATACGATACCGCGTGGTTCGACAAGGTTCCCAAATTCTGGCATTACGCGCCCACGGTTCTGTGCATCAACAACATCGAATTCGATCATGCCGACATTTATCAGAACCTCGAGGAAATCATCGGCGTGTTTGAAAAGCTGGTCCGCGACATGGGGACGGAAGGCGTAATTTGTTATAACGCGGATAGCGAGAATGTTTGTCGCGTCGTAAAGTGCGCGTCATGTCGCTGTGTGGGGTTCAGCCTAGAGGGACGTGGTGATTGCCGGGCCGAGAATGTCGCGATGAAGAACGGCGGTGTGGAACTGGATTTCTGCCGGGCAAATGGTGAAAAGATTCACATCACGTC
>JAZODZ010000013.1:0-11669 GCA_045597285.1 Myxococcota bacterium | reverse complement strand
TGCCGCCCGTCCTTGCCGACCTCGTCGAGATCGTTATGTTTTCCGCCAGCGCGAATGCACTTCTGAACACTCGTCGCCCGTTTGTAACTGCGGACTTCGTTGCCGAGAAACACGTCCTTGAACTGGTTCATGCCGGCATTGGCAAACAGCAGCGTCGGGTCGTTGCGCGGAACAACCGGCGAGCTGGAAACAACTTCATGATTCAGACCTGCAAAGTAGGTCAAAAATTTCTCTCTTAAAACGTCAGCTTTCACTTGATTTCTCCAGTAATTATGCGGACTTTAGCCGTATTACCCAAACACGTCCGCAAAAATGCCGGGCGCTTTTAGCACAAATGGCACGGTTTGGCGCGTTTTCTGTCATTATTTTCGCGTTTTTCGTGGGGCGCTGCCGATAGCCGTGCCCCATCCAAATGAAAATAAATCAGCGCTTCGATTTGCTGATGTCCGAACACTCGACATACGCCTTGAGGGCGCTCTGCAGGTGGAGCCTGGCATAATAAAGGCGGCTCATCACGGTTCCGATCTGGATGTCGAGTAAATTTGCGATTTCGTCGTAGGACAGGCCCTCGATTTCGCGCAACGTCATGATCTCGCGGTGCTTTGGCGAAAGCGAATCCATTGCAGCCGCAAGGTGTTCGCGCAACTCGCTATGGACCGTCGCGAGTTCGGGATTGAGGCCGAGGCTTGGCGAGAGCGCTTCTTCGGGCTGCGAAAAGTTTTTCTGATAATCGTTGTCAAATTCGACTTCACGTGCGGTCTTTTTGCGGCGGATACGATCGATCGAGGCATTCGCGGCGATGCGGTAAACCCATGTAAAGAACTTCGTGCCCGGCTGATATTTGGAGATGTTCTGATAGACCTTGACAAAGACTTCCTGAGTCAGTTCCACGGCATCTTCCTTATTGCGCACGTAACCGTACACAACCTGGAGTATGCGTTTTTCATAGCGCCAGTAGAGCTGCTCAAACGCAGCTCTGTCGCCTTTCTGAACTTTCAGAATGAGCTCTTCGTCTGTCGTAGTGTCCATGAAAGTGCCGGGGGAATTTCAGACTATCATCCGATGGGGATTGAAACTTTTTTGACCGTGCCGCCAAATTTTCTATACGACATGGAAGAAAATGCCGAAACGATACACTTGTTTAATTCGCCATCGGCCGTGGTGTTCAGATTTCGCACGGCACCGGACTGCTGGATGGTGAAATTCACAGTAATCTTAGGTCGTCTGCCGCCCGCATGATTGGCATAACAATCCTGGACTTTGCGGAGCATTCTCGGGCTCATGCAGACTTCCTCGATTTCCCAGTCCTGCAGCGGCTCGAGTTCATGGCCGTCATCATCCGTACCGAACACGAGGGTTTCGATTTCTTCGCCGCCATCGCCGGTTTTGGCCGCCGCCGGACGCTTGTGGCCCGCATAGCGTTTGCGGTGTTCCTCTTCCCATGCCTTGAGTGCGGCTTCGCGTTCGGCTTCCGTGGCCTCGGGATCGAACAGTGCACGGGAACGCGAGTCATCGACGTTCAGCGAGACCGATTCCATCTTCGGCAGCTTGAATTCCTTTGCGAAAGTGGGAATGGCTTCGTCGAGATCGATGGGCACGGGATCGGGCAGACGGCTGAGGATGATGATCGGCGTGATCAGGATTGCGGCCAGCACGCCCAGCACGACCAGAATCGAGCCGCCGCCGGCCATCTTCTGCGCCCGCTGTTTTCGCTTTTCAGCCTTCGCCTTTTCGGCACGGTTATGGTTGCGAATCGGCAGGTATTCCTGGACTTCCTTTTCAAATTCCTTGATGGTGAACAGGTTGGCGCGTTTTTTCGTCGACGTGTTGTAAATGCTCGTGGATTCGTCGATGACGTCCTCGTAGAATTTCTGAATGAGGCCGTCGTGATCAAACGGACCGAAATCCATGCCGTCTTTCTGATAAATCCAGACGTCCTTGTGGACGATGCGGTTCGAGGACTTGTGCGGGGCGCTGTCGAAGAGGTCGACTTTTTTCTGAACCGGTGACGAAGTCGATGAAGTCGATGCCGATGGCGCGGGCGTCACGGCTGGCGACTCGGTGCTCGAATTGATCGAGCGAAGGTCGTTCACGCCAATGACGATGGACGAGATTTCGTTGTCGGCCGGGGCATCGACGGCATTCTTGAGCGTGTCCTTGAACATCTGAATGTTCGGGAAACGGTCCTCAATTTCGGGCTTTGCCGCCTGGAAAAGCGATTCCTTGATGGTCGTGGAAACGCCCGGAAGCATGGCGATAAAGGCTTCCGGCGAACCGTCGAAATCGCTGAGCGACTTCTCGCTCAGAAGCTCGGTGAACAACAGCGAAAGGGAGTAAACATCCACCGTTGGCTTGGAAAGGTCGAGGGACTCGCGCACTTCGGGAGCGGTGAATTTTGAACCGAAGAACGCTTTTTTGGCCTCATCGGGGAGATACCTGCGGGCGAGCGCCGAGCAGATGTAATTGACGACGCGGATGCGGCCTTCGCGTGTGACATAAATCATCTTGGGCGAAAGGCAACCGTAAAAACATCCTCGCTGGTGAAGCATGTCGAGGCCGAGGCAGATGTGCGACAGGAAGCTGTAGGCCGTCTTAAGCCCAAGAATCTGGCCGCGCTCGCGGCGCTGCTTGAGGTGATCCTCGAGCGTGTCGCCGTCGATGAAGTCGAGAAGCAGGTACCCCGTATCCCCGTCCGTCTCGAGGCCTTTCACGCAGGCAATGCTCTTATGAAAGATGCTGCGGATTGTCGCAATATCCGCCTGGATTTCCAGAACCCGTTCTTCCGGGCATTCAAAGCTCAGCTGATAGACGAAGAAATCCTCATGCGTCTCCTTATCGGACATCTTGTACTGCTTGCCGAGTTCGTTTTCTCCAAGAATGGCCGCAACTTCCAGGCGTCCGGCAACGACATCGCCAACATTGAGTTCTATCATTATTCACCTGTTTGGAAAGGCAGTTCTATCGCCCATCGCTTGCCTTCGCGAATAAGCTCAACTGGAATGGCTTCGCCCTCGTGCATGACGATCTGGACGACAGCCTTCTGTTCGTCTGACGATACTGTTTCGAGTTTTTTGAATTCCCTGGTGGATGAAATCACGTGAAACGTTCGCATCATCTGATGCGGTTTCCGTTTTCCATTCTCCGGGGCTGTTTTGTTGAATTCCTCGGCGCTGGCCTGAAGCTTTTCGCGGGTGTTTTTGCCCAGAAACTCCCAAATGGTTTCGGTATCCATCGAATCGGAGGCGATCAAAAACCCATACAAAACCTCATCCGGGTCGCTGCGAGTCCACAGCGGCCCCTCGCCACAGCCTGCCGACATGAACATCAAACACAGCAAAAACGCCAGCACGCACCATCTGCAATGCAAAATGTCCTTCACTGTTGTTTTTAAGTCCATGCCACTCCCCTGACGAAAATACGCCGACAAATCATTCAATATGACACGGCAGAGCAATTCCGTCAACGCGAAACGCGCCTATTTGCCGCACACGAGTTTCCGAAGGCCGTCTTCAAACAGGACCTCTGCTTTCGTCGTATCCATCATCTCGACGACGACGCCGATGCCGAATTTGTTGTGCCGTATGACGTTGCCGTCGGCCAGCTTCAGCTTGATCGAGTACTGAAGCTTGTCCGCCTCGTCGACATCGGTAAGGCGCTTCCACGCTTCGTGCTGCGCAGGGCCGGGCTCCTTTTCTTCCGCCGTGAGCAGGCTCATCTGAACCGGAGTGCCTTTTTCTTCGACTTCACGCGTATGCTCGTAATTGCACGCGGCACAGGCAATCTTGTTGCCCTTCACGACCGCATGGGGCTTGACGTCGCCGCATCGCGGACACCACTCCTCAATCAGTTCCGCATCGAGTTCGCTTTCCAGGGAATCCCCGTCAAAATCGTCGTCTTCCACACCTTCATCAAGTTCGTTTTCTTCTTCGTCTCTTGACATTTTCAATATCCTTTACTGAATCGTGAAACGGGATTTTGCTATCCCAAAGCGGGCGCCTTTTTGCACAAGCGCTCCGTAATCGTCAAGTCATTCCGCGAATTTTTTTTATCCGCGCCGCCATCCCGCCGCTGTCTAAGATTTTCATCGTCCGGATTCAGGCTCAGCGCAACATCGAGAAGCTCCGGCGTCATGTTTTCGAACGTCACCTTTCCATCCTGAATGACGATGCGCGTCCCTTCGGGAAACATGCTGAAAAGTTCGTCGAGTTCATCCGCCATATCCTGCTCCGTGTTTGATTTTGGGTGGGGACGCGGCTATCGGCCTCCGGCCGATACGCCGTGCGCGTTCGCCTATGCGCCTTCGGCGCATACGGCGAACGGGCACGTGTCACGACACGTGCCTACCGTGGGCACGGCTATCGGCTGCGCCGATACGCCGTGCGATGACGCCGCTATGCCTACGGCATACGCGGCGCGTATGATGGCACAAAACACCGACATACAAAAGATTTGTTTGTTCGGAATTTGATGGGGGAATGGTCAGAATCAAAGAGGAATCAAAGAGATTGTTTGATTACGCAGTCCGATCGAAACGAGGCAATAGGCGGTAGGTATGGTGTACGCAAAGCGACGACGAAGCCCGTAGGGCTTCCAGTTTTGTAGCCCCCGGTTGGCGCATAGCGCCTACCGGGGGATCCAGGCGATTCCCCCCTCTCTTCATTTTTCCCCAATTTGACTGCCCAAAGGGCAGTCAATTTTGGGTAGGGAGAAATAGACGCAGGCACATTCCGCGTTAGCGGAATCGAATCCGTGTGACAATAACAATTATTCAGACATTCCCTCAGCAAACAATAATTCAGACTTGCATAAGCCTTCCACGATATGATAATAAAAATAAAGGTTTCTTAATTTATTCGACGCAGAAGAGAAAGGTAAGAAATGTATATTCAAAACAAAAATAGACAATTAGTGAATATACTATATCCGCAAGCAAGCAAGCAAGCAAGCAAGCAAGCAAGCAAGCAAGCAAGCAAGCAAGCAAGCAAGCAAGCATATAGGGTATAAAATTTGTTGTCAAGAATTATTTATATATTTTTGCAAAAAATCTGACAACTATCATTCACATATAGAAACGGAACGCCACGGCGAAGCGCAAACCGATAAATTACGGCGCGATTACATATCAATCGCCACGGGTTGGCGCTTAGCAGATAACGATGACAGCGGGAATATACCATCAGACCACTGTCGGCATTCCATCCATACAACCGCCATCTAAGCACAGATCGTTATCGATCTGTCTGTGCATGGAGTGTGGGGATAGATCGATTGCGTGATGTGCTCTCTACAAGGGAGCAAAAAATGGAAGTCATTAGCGAGCAGTTTAAGAAGAATACAATCCTCGACAACACCGAATTATATAAGATGGCAGATATGATAAACGATTATTTGTCATCGGAAAAATATTACATTTGCAAAATTGCAACTGGCTTTTGGGATATACCGGGATTGGTATTGCTATGCAACAAAATGCGCGATTTTTTAGAAAGAAATCGTGATAATAAAATTCAGCTCATCATTGGAAAAGATCCAGAGATTAGGGCATATCAGTTGAACAATCCAAAAGACTGGAAAGATTTTCCAGAGGGTTATTTAAAACGCCATCTCGATGATATTTCAAATGATTTGCAAGAAAAATATAAAGACGCCATTCGCTTCTTGATGCAATATTGCGAAACAGAGCAATTCGAAATCAAAATCTATGGCAGCAATAGAGAAGATCAATTCTTACATGCCAAATGCTATATTTTTATAGGAAAAACCGACAGCGTTGGCATTATCGGCAGCTCGAATTTCACCGAAAAAGGTCTGACAGAAAATGCTGAATTGAACTACCTGGAGACGAACAGTGCCAACGTTATTGCCAGCCCGCAAGTAGGATCCATTCAACGCGGACACATCTATTGGTTTGATTCGATATGGAAAAGCGACCAGGCCAAACCATGGACGAAGACGTTTCTTCAGGAAATACTCAAGCCTTCCAAATCCAGCAAGGTCGTCGAAAAAGAAAACCACGATCCATCGCTCGTTACACCTTACGAAGCGTATATCCGCATTTTACAGGAAGAATACGGAACACTGCTCGACGCAAACGTTGCTAAAATTATAAGTCAATACCTGCCTGAATCGTATCAAGAGTTCGATTATCAGATACAAGGTGTGCAGTGGTGTGCCCATATCATGCAACACTTTAACGGCTTTATGCTCAGCGATGTCGTTGGTCTTGGGAAAACCGTCATCGGGCTGTTGCTCGCCAAATACTACGTCGAACAGATTGCCACGCAGAATGGACGCGAAAAGAATGTGTTAATCATTGCGCCGCCTTCCATTCTCAAAGACTGGGAAAACACACTCGAAGATTTTGATGCGGGCCGCGATGATAAGCTCAGCCCCTGGATCAAACCCATATCGATTGGCAGTATCGACAAAGCTGAACTCTCGTTGGATGACGACGACATTCCAGACATGGATGACATACCAGATATGGATGAAGACGGCAATAATGGCGAAGAAACACGCGAGAATGGAAGCGACCTGGATTTACCTAACGAAAAATTCGGCTTGATACTTTTAGATGAGAGCCATCGCTTCCGTCACAGCAATACAACGATGTACAGAAAGCTGAAAGATTTAATCGAAGGACACGTCCAGAAACCGTATATTGGCTTGATTTCAGCAACGCCGCAAAACAACGAGCCCCAGGATTTATACAATCAAATTAAGCTGTTTGAGCACATGCCAACGAAAAGTCATTTCGAAAAAGTCGATACATGCGATCTCGAGAGCTTTTTTGGAGAAATGAGAAAGCGTTATAAAGCCCTCAAAACCGCAAAGACTGACGAAATGACCGAAATGGAAAAGCGGAAGAATGCGGAAGAACTCATCAAAATGTCTGAAGAAATTCGCGATAAAGTGCTCTACGACATCATGGTGCGCCGCACACGGCGTGACATTTCCAACTATTCTGAAGCTCAAATATCATTCCCGGTTGTCAATGGCCCAAATAATATTGAGTACGAACTGAAAGGCGATTTGGGCGAATTATTTAACGATACGATTCAAAAACTCGTAGGTCAGCCTGTCAAAAAGGATAATATTCAGACGACACTCAACAATCCTGCCGTACTTGGGTTCTATCGCTATCGAGCAACGGAATTCTTAAAATCGGATGATGACAAGAAGAGATATGAAACAGGCAGCATCAAAGTAAATGATACCTCCGTTCGTCTGGCAAACATCATGAAGATTCTGCTCGTAAAACGCCTCGAATCGAGTTTCTCCGCATTCGAGGAATCATTGTACAATCTGAAGCAATATACACAAAATATGATCGATATGTGGGAACATGATGTTATTTATATTTGTCCACAAATCGATGTCAATGATGTGTTTCGCGAAGTTAAGAAAGAATGCGAAAACACAAACCAGTGGGATGATTACTTTGAAAAAGTATGTAAAAAGCTGGATGATAAGATCGCAAAGCTCACTCCATGTAAAAATATAAAAGAACGAAACCATAAATATCATCGAAGTGATTTTAATGAGGATTATATCGAAAGACTTCGCAGTGATATGCGAATGATCAATAGTTTGTATGAACGATGGGTGTCGTGGCATTTCGATCCCAAACTCGAAGTCTTCAAAGATGCGCTACGCACAGAACTCTTTGACGCTCAAAAGAATATCCCGCAAAAACTCGTCATTTTTACCGAAGCCGTTGCAACCGCAAAAGACCTGGAATGCTATATCAGCAACATGGGACACACCCCACTGGTGATTACTGCCGATAATCGCGACAAGATGCGCGAGACGATCAAAGAAAACTTCGATGCAAATTATCCAAAAGAAAAGCAAAAAGACGATTATGACGTCATCATCACCACGGATGTATTGGCAGAAGGCATCAATCTGCACAGAGCCAACACCATATTGAATTACGATACACCATGGAATGCCACACGCCTGATACAACGCATCGGGCGCGTGAACCGAATTGGTTCTGAACATCCTATGGTCTATGTCTATAATTTCTATCCATCGGATCACGGCAATGCCGAAATCAATCTTAAACAAAATGCTTTCGCAAAGCTGCAGGCGTTCCATGCGCAATTTGGCGGTGACAACAAAGTCTATAGCGATGCCGAGGTGATCCCAGAAACGGATTATAACCACTGGCTGGATGAAGTGGATGGCGGTGAATCGCCCGTGCAAAAGCACGTTCGTGCATTAAAGGCATATAAGGAGAAAGAACCGCTTCGATTTAGCGCATTATGTGAAATGAAACGCGATATCGTGACGGGATATGAAGCCGATACCAACGATTCGTATCATATTATCAAAACATCGCCAACGGCATGCGGTTGCTTTGGTGTTCGGTTCACAAATGGCACCGGTAAATATATCCCCGTGCTTGAATTGCTAGATAAGATAAGCGAGCAATGCACGCAGCAAACATCCAGGACGACGAACATACAAGCAATCGATTCGAAGTCGATTGTAAATGTATATGAGGCAGCCAAAAGAAAGCATCAAAAGCATTCTGAAAGCAAAGAATCAATTCAAGCGAATGCCATGATAGATGCCTGGCGAGAGAAATATACTGGGATTGCAACTGATACACATAAGAGGTTGGATGCTATCTCCGAGATGATAAATGGCGGTGATAAATCTGTCGCAAAAAAAATCATAAAATTTAACAGCGAACTTGCTCAGCGCGATTTAACCAAGACTGATGAAGAGCGAATTGCACAATTCGCCGAATTGCTTGCACCAAATAGTCAACGAGATATCCAATTCGATGAAGCCGATCCCTACGTGATGGCCTCGATATATCAAAGCAAAACACGGAACGAAGCCAAAACCCTCTGGTAATGCGTGGTCGGGTGCTTGTCGCATACGCGATAGCCACCCAGAACACCCACCACCATAAAATAAATATTTATTCGTTAGGCATAAAACATAGAAAGGAAACATATCATGGCACCGAAAAGCAGCAAATCCGACAAAAACACCAAGGGCACAAGCGCATTACAAGACGCGATACGTAAAGTTTTCGAGCGAGCGTATGTCGATTACCAAACATTCAAGACGAATGTTCTGGACAGCGTGTTTACTCAGTATCGTCACGAAGACCTGTTCGAGGATTTTACAGAGAATTGCGAATATGCAAAATTCTTTGCAAATCAGCCCATTGAACACTTTTATGAAAAGGGCAGATATAAGATTGAAAACAACAAAGTACTCAATATTTACGAAGTCGTGATAAAGGATTCGGTAAAGATACATCGGGCGCGTGTGGGCATCCAGGCGTTGTTGCGGCAGGCGACGTTTTTGAAAACCGGGCAAAGCGCTTTGATGATATTCCGTTATGCAGAACCCGAAGGGCGTTCGTGGCGGTTGAGTTATTTGGCAAAGAAGGGCGATATCGAAGGCAATGTGCATTATACGGCTGCAAAGCGATATACCTATATTTTCGGTCCCAACTGCCATGTGCGCACTGCTGTCGAACGATTTGCAATGCTCGCCGGAACCGCTATTAAACTCGACGATTTGACAGCGGCATTCTCGGTCGAGGCTGTAACCAAAGAATTTTATACAAAGCTGTTCGACTGGTATGAATGGGCACAGCAGGAGAAATTCAACGTAACTTTTCCCAATGATATCGCCACCAAAGAAGATGACCGCGATGAACGGTTACTTAAACAACATTTGATTCGACTGATTACACGCCTTATATTCGTATGGTTCATCAAACAAAAAGGCTTGGTGAGCGACGATTTGTTCAATGCTAAAATAGTAAATGACTGGATGGTCGATTTTGACCCTATGGCAGGATGCAATGGCGACGGCTGTGCTCCTCAAACCGAGCACACCACAAGCTATTATCACGGCATATTGCAGAACTTGTTTTTTGCGACATTGAACAACACAATGGGCAAAGCCAAAGATGAGAATGGCAATGTTTTAAAAGATGAAGAAGGTCATGAGCTAGACAGCCGTCGCTTTGCATTCGAAGATTCGGATGAAGTCAAACGTAGCGAGCATTACCTTTACAGATATGCAAGTCTTTTTACCGAAAGCGGAAAAAAAGCTTTGCTACAACAGTTAAATCGCACGCCATTCTTAAACGGCGGTCTGTTTGAATGCCTGGACAAACATCAGGATAAAGCGTCACCGACCGAACACAGCATCATTTATAGCGACGGTTTTAGCCGTGAAGCCGCCATGCAAGACGGCAATTTTAAGTGCCGTGCTTTTATCCCCAACGTTCTATTCTTTAACGACGACAATAATCAGCCTGGTCTGATCACGTTGCTTAAACAATATAATTTTACCGTCGAAGAGAATACGCCCGACGAGGAGCAAGTTGCACTCGATCCAGAGTTGTTGGGTAAAATATTTGAAAACCTGTTGGCGAGTTATAACCCAGAAACAGCTGAAACAGCGCGTAAATCGACGGGGTCGTATTATACGCCGCGCGAAATCGTCCATTATATGGCCGAGCAATCGATTGCAGAATGCCTCAAAACGAAATTTAAGGAAAAGTTCTGTAGCGACAAAAAAAACGTGATGACGCCTGATGATTTGGACAAAGCCATTGATGAGCTTATGCAGGGAGACGAGTGCCCTGATTCATTAAAACTGGCACGGAGGGACATCGAAAACGCCTTGTTCAGCATGAAAATACTCGACCCTGCCTGTGGTTCGGGTGCTTTCCCGATGGGCGTGATGCAGTGTATGCTCGCCATACTCGCCAAACTCAAAGACAGCAAGACATTTGATGAAAAGCAGCACGAATATAAATTAAAGATTATCGGCAACTGCCTGTATGGCGTCGATATCCAACCGATCGCCGTTCAAATATCCAAATTGCGATGCTTTATCTCGCTGGTTATCGATGAGACACCCGATTTGAACAACCCCAACAACCTCGGCATTACTGTATTGCCAAATCTCGAGACCAAGTTTGTTTGTGCCAACTCATTGATCCCCTTGGACGATGCGGTAAAGACGCCAGAGGTCAAACAAATATCGCTCATCGACACCTGGCTTGATAAAGTTAACAAGGCAAAGAATGAACTCTGGGACATTCGTGAAAGCCATTTTGCAGCTAAAACCTTCGCAGATAAAGAAAGACTGCGAAAAGCCGATGAAGCCAAGCGCCTGGATCTGCGTTCTTTATATGAAGAGGCCAAAGTATCCAGCACCGAAATCGACAAACTCCTCTCGTGGAATCCATACGACCAAACGGTCTCGAACTGCTTCTTCGATCCCGAATGGATGCTCGGCGTGAAAGACAGTTTCGACATCGTGATCGGAAATCCGCCGTATATTAGTTCTGAAGATCAGAATAAAACAATTCAACTGCAAAATCAGAGAGTTAGTTTAAATAGCATGAAACAACGATATACAACATTATATAATAAATGGGATTTATTCATTCCATTTATGGAACTTGGTATAATCTTATTAAAGAGCCAAGGGGTATTATCCATGGTAGTTAAAACTGAATTAACTAATCAGAATTATGCCATTAAAATGAGAAAATTATTAGTAGATAAAAATAGACTCTTTGAAGTATGTTGGGGAGTGAATCAATTCGATGCTGATGTTAGAACATGTATTGTGTTCACTAAGAAAACAGAACAACGCGATTTGGATCTTCAAAA
>JAZODZ010000012.1:0-6170 GCA_045597285.1 Myxococcota bacterium | reverse complement strand
AATTGCATTACTGATTTACATCTAATGGAAGCGGCACAATGCTTCCCCCTCTATGTCTACGATACCGACGAAAAGCCTAAGCCAAAGAAACAACGCTCATTATTTGAGGCAACATCCTCCCCCTCTCCTATTGGGAGAGGGGGAGATGTCACGGCGCAAGCAGTGACAGAGGGGGGGAGGTCGGGCATCACGGATTGGATTCTCGACTATGTAAACAAGAAATATAACTTGGTCGCATCCTCCCCCTCTCCTATTGGGAGAGGGGGGCAGGGGGGTGAGGTAACAAAAGAAGATATTTTCTATTACGTCTATGGCATTCTGCATTGCCCATCGTATCGCGAGAAATACCAGAACGACTTCAAGAGGGCATTGCCACGCATCCCGTTCGTCGAGCGGTATGAGGATTTCGTTGTCTTTATGAAGGCAGGCCGTGAACTCGGCGACTTGCACTGTAATTACGAAGAATGCCCCATGAATACCACGGCAAAAGTATATTTCGATCAAGTCCCCCTCGCCTTTGGAGAGGGGGATTTAGGGAGTGAGGCTTATATCATCGACAAGCTCCGTCCCGTGGGCAAAGGCAATTTCACCGAACTCAAATACAACGGCCATATTACCATCAAAAACATCCCGCCCGAAGCACACGAATACATCGTCAATGGCCGTTCCCCGCTGGGTTGGATTATCGACCAGTATCAGGTCAGCATCGACAAAGACTCCGGCATCAAAAACGACCCAAACGACTGGTGCCGCGAACACAACAATCCTCGCTATATCCTTGAGTTGATTATGCGTGTGATTGAGGTGAGTGTTAGAACTGTGAGGATTGTGAAGGGATTACCGAAGGTGGAGGTATAATTATGTCACGTATAGAAGGTATCAAGATAAAGAATTATGGTGTACTCAAAGATGTTGTTTTGGGTAAAACCTTTTCTAATCAATCAGGCAAACCTCTTGGCAATTTAACTGCTGTCATTGGCTCATGTGGTAGTGGTAAGAGTACAATGGCCGATGTATTTGGTTTTATTTCGGATTGTTTGAGTTTAAAGAACGGGGTTGAGGGAGCCTGTGAAGCGAATAATCGTGGTGGATTTGATGCATTGCGATCTATCGGGGCTAATGAGCCAATTTCGTTTGAGATTTACTATCGAGAAAAAAATAATGCAAGACCTATAACTTATGAACTTCAGATTGATGTGGATAGATTTGGACGTCCATATATTCTAGAAGAAAGGTTAAGGCAACGCATTAAAGATAAAGGGCGTCCTTTATCTTTTCTATACTTACATAAAGGCAAAGGATATGCATTTGTTGGTACAGAGGGTGGGCAAGATGAAAATGGTGTCATTACGGGGGAAAAGTGCGATGTAGATCTTGCTGATATTCGACGCCCTGGAATTGTAACACTAGGCGCTATGAAACAATATAATCGAATTGAACGCTTTCTTGATTTTCTAAACAGCTGGTATTTATGCTACTTTTCTCCAGAGGCTGCCAGAGAAATGCAAACCTCAATGCCGCAATCAAATCTTAATAGAATTGGGAACAATATCAATAATGTCGCTCAGTTTATGTATCGTGATAACCCCAAAGTATTTGAGAAAGTATTGGAAGGGATTCAACAAAAGTTACCTGGCATCACGAAAATTGAACCTAAAAAATTAGAGACAAGTCAAATGGTATTGCGTTTTTTTGAGCATGGCTTTGATAAGCCAATTTATTCCAATCGTATGTCTGATGGGACATTGAAGTTGTTTGCCTATTATTTGCTTTTGCATGAGAAAAATCCGCGCCAATTTGTATTTATGGAAGAACCTGAAAACGGATTGTACCATCAATTCCTTGGTGATTTGGCTGGTGAAATCAAGTCAATGCTAGGCAATACAACCTTAAGACAATTCTTTGTCACCACACACAGTCCATTCTTTGTGAATGCCCTTACTCCTGATGATGTTTGGGTGCTTGAAAAGGGCGAAGATGGATTCTCTCATGCCAAACGCGCCTCAGAGTATGAATTTGTAAAGGAATTGGCTGAGGAAGGCGTTGCTTTGGGTGATATGTGGTATAGTAAATATTTTGGGTAAGACGATGTTCATTCAATTCTTAATCGAAGACAAATCGACTGAAATCCTGATTCACAGGATAATGCCTAAGATTATGACAAAGTACAGCCTGACAAGTGATGTACTTCAATATACCTGTAAATCTTTCAAGGGAATTGGGAGACTAAAAACAAATGGGAATATTGTAGAACGCAAGTCGGGACAATTACTCAACGACCTGCCTGCATATTTACAAGGTTTTGACAAAAAACTGTATCAAATGCCGCAATCCTTAATCATTGTAGTGCTCGATAATGACAAACGGGATACAAGGGACTTCCTTGCACAGTTAGAGAAAACCGCACAGTCCGTAAAAACTCCCCATGTCTTTTGTCTTGCCATTAAAGAAATGGAAGCATGGTTGCTTGGAGATCCTGATGCCATAATAGCGGCGTATCCAAATGCCAAGCTAAACCTGTTGAATAAGTATGAACAAGACGCTATTTGTGATACTTGGCAGCTATTGGCTGAAATCGTATACAAAGGTGGTTTGAAAGCATTGAAAAAAAGTGAATCCTACTCAGAAATCGGCAAAGCAAAAAGCGAATGGGCAGAGCATATTGGGCAGTATCTTTGTTTAGATCGGAATAAATCGCCCAGTTTTCAGTATTTTATCCATCGTATTTCTGAGTTTTTATCGAAATAGACTAAAGATGTTGTAGCAAACACCAATCACCATCAAAAACATCCCGCCCGAAGCACACGAATACATCGTCAATGGCCGTTCCCTGCTGGGCTGGATCATCGACCAGTATCTGGTCAGTATCGACAAAGACTCCGGCATCAAAAACGACCCGAACGACTGGTGCCGCGAACACAACAATCCTCGCTATATCCTTGAGCTGATTATGCGCGTGATTGAGGTTAGCGTTAGAATTGCGAGGGTTGTGAAGGAACTACCAAAGGTGGAGGTATAGGAACTGAATCAGCACCTCGCTATATTACGAATGTGCTTTAAACAATCGCCAAATCTGCACGAACCCACTGTCGATGAGCATTAATATTATTCATTCGTGCCGTATTGAGGCGCAGCCGAAATAGGCGCGAACCGTCGCGTATCGCCAAAGGCGATAGCGGCGGCACCATAAAAAACAAGGAATCGAGCGCATTCCATACAACGAAGCTTATCACAAACCTCCATCATTATGCTTTTGGAGAGACAGTGTTGTTTTGGACGGTTTAAGAGAAAATTTCTCCTAAAGTTGACAAAATATTCCAGTCTTGCTAGTAGCACGCCTTAGTAGTGCGTGGTTCTCCAGAACCGCCTTTATGAAGGTTGCCGCTTCTTTGTGAGGGTAAAATGCTGATACGCTTTTCTGTCGAGAACTGGATGTCGTTTAAAGAGCAGGCTGTTTTTTCCATGGTGGCTACCAAGGAAATTCAGCATAAAGAGCGAGTGATCCGAACTGGAGGGTATCGGCCAAATCTTCTCCCGGTGGCGGCTGTTTATGGTGGAAATGCAGCAGGAAAGACCAATCTCTTTAAAGCGTTGAATTTCGCAAAGAATTTCATCCTTTTTGGGGGGCAGATCGGTGGAATGATTGGCGTTGACCCATTCCGACTGAGTCAGGATTGTCTTTCTAAGCCGTCACGGTTTGTTTTCACGATACTTGTCGGGGATAAGATTTACGAGTACGCGTTTGCTTTGACACGGCGAAAAGTTGTGGAGGAGAAGCTCGTTTGCGTCAAAAAGGCAACCGAGGAGGTTCTCTTTCATCGAACAGAGGGCGACAAGGATGGACATTTTGCGCAGAGGTATGCCCAGGATAATCGCCTTCAGGTCGTATTTGAGGGAACGCGGGATAATTCGTTATTTTTAACAACGTCTGTATCGCTTCAGATAGAGCACTTCAAGCCCATATATGATTGGTTTTATGGCACGCTCGAGCTTGTTGGGCCAGATAGTCGTTTTGAGCCATTCGATCAGTTCATTGATGAGTCAAACCGTCTCTATGCAATGATGAACGACATCCTGCCTCAATTTGATACTGGTATTCAGCGGCTTTGCGGTGAAAAAGTTCCCCTGGATAGTATTCAGTTTCCTGATCCAACGCTCAAGTCGTGGATTCTTAACAATGTTAAAGAGGGATTCCCGCTCCGTATTCGAACATTTGCGAATGAGCTTTTTGTCTTTAGCCGTGAAGGGGAAGAAGTAAAAGTTCACAAGTTAATCACCATGCATAGAGGACAGGACGGTAATGATGTCCGCTTCGAGATTCGTCAGGAATCAGACGGTTCACAACGCATGATCGACCTCATGCCTGCGTTTTTGAAACTGACGGAAGCGAACGCAAATAAAGTCTTTGTGGTCGATGAGATCGACAGAAGTCTTCATTCCGTGCTTACGCGAAGCTTGTTAGAAATGTATCTCAATACATGTTCCGCAGAAACACGCAAGCAGCTTCTATTTACGACTCACGATGTGACACTGATGGATCAGAATTTACTTCGGCGTGATGAAATGTGGATTACAGAGCGCTCGCAAGCGGGTGAATCATCATTGATTTCGATTTGTGAATATAAAGGGGTACGGAACGACAATAATCTAAGAGGTAGCTACTTAAAAGGCAGATTTGGTGGCATTCCAAATATCCTTATGCACGAAATCATGAGAATGCTTCATCCAAAAGCAATCACAACCCCTTGTGATGAGGAGGGCAAATGAGTTGCTCAAGTAGATTTTCAAGGTGTGTTGGTAATCGAAATTACAGGCCAGTTTTCATCATTGCGACAGAAGGCAGTGTGACCGAACCGAGTTACTTTGAAAAATTCAAAGGCCATGAGGTCGTTATTGATATTGTAGATTCCGGGCAGAATTCGTCTCCGTCTGGCGTACTTAAATCTCTTAAAAAACATCTAAAGAATAGGCCGCTGGATAAAGGAGAAGAAGCGTGGCTCGTCATTGATCGCGATATATGGCCAATTGAACATATCGAGAATATATTTCGTGATTTATTACGAATGTCTCCCAAAGGGCAGTATCATTTGGCGCTGAGCAATCCCAAATTTGAGTTCTGGATACTGCTTCACTTCGAGGATGGAATTGGCGTAAGCACAGGCACGGATTGTGATCAGAAACTTAAGACGCATTTGCCAGGTTATAAGAAGGATTTGAGCTGTTGGAATCCTCCACTAAGCGATGTGCGGTTGGCAATTGAACGTGCGAAGCGTATGGACAAAGAAGGATGCGATTGGCCTAAAAAGCGCGGCACTACGGTGTATCGCCTGGTTGAAAAGCTGATACCAAAGAACTAGCTTTGTCCAATAGTTTGAGCGCCGTATTAAGGCGTAGCCGAATAGTCGCGAGCCCTCGCGCCAAAGGCGATAGCCTCGCCCCGCTGTTCCCACGGGTTGCGTATAAACGCGAGCCCTCGCGCCAAAGGCGATAGCCTCGCCCCGCTGTTCCCATGGGCCTCGAATCCGGCGCTGGCGTCATTTACGGTACCACCGGCGGCGTAACCGAAGCCGTTGTTCGTTTCGCAGCCGAAAAACTCACCGGCAAGAGAAACCCGAAAACCTCGATTTCAAGGCTCTCCGCGGTTCCGAAGGCATCCGCGAAGTCGAAGTCGAAGTCGCCGGCATCAAGCTCAATCTCTGCCAGGTCTTTGGCCTTGCCAATACCCACAAAGTCTGCGAGATGGTTCGCAAAGGCGAGAAAAAATATCACGTCGTCGAAGTCATGGCTTGCCCCGGCGGCTGCGTACCGTACAGATGGAAATATAAAATGGACTAAATCGACCTAAGCAAAGAAGATGTTAGTTCAATTGCATGCGATGTTGTAAACGGCAAAGGCCGCTACTATTCAATATAGAAAAGCACCGAAAACAAGAAAACAGAAATTTAATGAATAATTGGTATGATTATATAGAAAAGTTTATTAAATTTTCTTATACTATCATAGTTTCGATGACATCTTTGCTGTATTTTTCAAGATAGAAACGAATATTTGGTGTTATATATTAATATTTATTGCAATGCGAGTGCTCTTGCCTTGGTCTGTATTATTTGCACACTTATGGAGCATTTGTCATATTTTCGTTTCTATCTCATAAATACTAAACGGACACT
>JAZODZ010000011.1:0-2076 GCA_045597285.1 Myxococcota bacterium | reverse complement strand
TGCATTCAAGGTTTTCTGCGCATTTGATGTTTTCCCCACAGGCTTCACCTAAGGAGGCGGTTTCTTCATCAGGCGGAGGAGTGATGGTTGTATTTTGCTCACCGCTGTCATCACTGCAAGACGCAAGACAGCCAAAAGCCGCTACGGTCAGACAGATAAGAAAGAATCGATTCGTTTTCATAAGCACCTCAAAAAAGCAACGCATCCATCGTGACCGATAAATTAAAATCGCTCAACATCGCACAAAGCAATGGGATGAGAGACTGTGTGAGCATCGTGCCGACGCAAAACTGCTCCAGTCTCCAATTATAACATTTTTTTTGTA
The DNA here is from genome assembly GCA_045597285.1 of Myxococcota bacterium. Lineage (GTDB taxonomy): Bacteria > Myxococcota_A > Bradymonadia > UBA4248 > UBA4248 > UBA4248. Next base: position 1,751 of record JAZODZ010000011.1, on the reverse strand, counting down.
GAATTTCTTATTTTATGGAGTTTCGCGGTAAATAAAAAAGGGCAAAGCGAATCGCTTTGCCCTTTCCAAGTCAGGTCTGAAAATTTTTATTCAGCTTTAAATTTGCCCGGGTTGACGAGAACGATACCGCTCGAAGCGTCTTTGATGGTTCGGCGATCAAAGCAAATCTTCGTCTTTTTGCCGACGAAATCACCGGAGACGGCGGGATCGGTGTCGATACATTTATACTGTGCCTGTTCCGCAGTTTCCTGCGTGATTGGGTCGAATACGCCGGCACCTTTACAGTCCGCATCTGTTTCGCACCCCTGGAAGCAGGTACGGACATCGAGTTTGGCTTTGCGTCCCAGGTCAATAATTTCGATGTTCATGGCGAAGTCGACGAGCACGCCATCGCTGCCTTCCGGGCATGAAGTAAAGTTTTCGGGGGCATATTCGCCAAATTTGGCAAAGCCACAAATCGTTTTCTCATTCTTTTCCTTGGCGATTTCGGGCGTGCATGGATTTTTGGGATCAGTATCATCAATACCCGGTGTGCATTCTTCAGAGGGGAAACATTTGCTCATCGCCAGCGCACAAGTGCCGTTGGGGAAATAAATCTGCGGTTTGATTGTGGGAATGCTTGTGCTTCGGAAGCAGCTGCGGACGGCACCGTTGAATTCTTCAGGGACGTTGTCACAGCCATAGATGACACCAAGGCCACTGGCCTGAAGTTCTGGGCGTTCGTAGCCGGACATGCTACAGTTTTTGCCGTAGCAGAAACAGTTGGCACCGATTCCCTGTTCTTCGGTCGGAGTGTTCTGGAATGCATCCTCTGTGAAATAGGTGCTCAATTTGCAAATGCTCGCCAAATAATCGGCAATCGGTTTTTTACCTACTTTTGTAAAGTCAGTTGTCTTGCTCAAACACTCGCAGGTCGCTGCAAACCCTTGTTTGCCCTTGTTGCAGTTAGGAGTCGTAGTCGTGGTCGTGGTCGTGCCGGCGCCGTTGTCATCATCATCATCACAGGCTGTAAGGCCGCAGGCCATGAGAGAAAGAGCAGCGATCATCGAAAGAGTGAAGTGCTTGGAAAAAGCCATATTTATCTCCAGTAAAATACGTCGGAAAACAAGTAAAAGAGGCTAAGCGGGGACACGATTCCCGCAAAATCGGCGTAATGAACGGCAAACGATTGTCTTTATTCAAAAAAAGTTTTGGTATTTACAAATAAAATAGACCGCGGTTCGTATGCGCACAGGTAAAGCATTCGCTTTACCGAGCACATAGAACCGCGCACCGGCCGTATGAAATAGGCCGGTCAAAATAGAAAAAACACTAAATCGTGGATGGAATCAGCAGGTTAGACGCGGATTCGTTGATAAGTTTAAGCTCGAAGCCTTTTAAATCCGCATTCCAGAGGAGTTCGAGACCATTGTCAGAAGCGATTTGCCGGGCGATAGCCAGTCCGAGCCCCGTGCCATTATTTTTGGTTGTAAAGAAAGGTTCAAAGATTCGTCCGGCAACGTCGGCGCTCACACCGGGGCCTGTATCCTGAAACAACAGGCCGTCATCCTGCTTCAAAACTGTTAGCATTCCCTTGCCATTCATGGCTTCCGCAGAATTTCGCCACATCGTCATTACAATCTGGCTGAGAGAATTTTCATCGGCATTCAGCTCATAATCTGACGGAATTTTCAGCTCGACAAGGATATTCTTGTTTGCCGTGTCACTGAGGAAAATATTTTTGCGAGACTCAAAAAACTCCATTAGATTCA
>JAZODZ010000010.1:0-4454 GCA_045597285.1 Myxococcota bacterium | reverse complement strand
GCACGTCTCTAGGCGAGGGCGACGGCGTATCGGCCGCAGGCCGATAGCCGTGCCCCCAAACATCAGCCCTGCAAAAAGACGGACTGATCGTAGCGAAGCATGACGAGATTTCGTTGCCAGTCCTCGTTTGCCGTGCAAGGGAGATCTATGTCTTCCTCGATGAACCAGCGCGCAAAGTGGGCACCGGCTGCATCGGTCAGGGGGTAGCCGCCGCCGAAACGCGGATTGATTTCCATGAGTTCCATGGCGTGCGATTCGGGATCCCAGAACATCTGCACGCAAATCGTGCCGCGAGCGCCCGGAAGGGCTTCGGCCACGCGCCTGACCAGCTCGACGATTTCCGGCGCATCGATGGTTTTGGCCTTGGAAACCTCGCCATCGCGCACTTCGAGACGGCGGCGCGGAACGACGCACAGGCATTTTCCGGTCTTTATCGACACGTAGGCATCGACCGTGACCTCAACGCCGTGGCCCAGGGACTCGATGACATCATTTTCGTGAAGCCCGGATTTTTTGCGGATTTCGAGGTCTTCACGCGAGTTGACACGAGCTGCGCCGACCGACCGTGAGCCGTCCGCCGGCTTGGCAAAACACGGATATTTCATGTCGGGATTGTTCAGGGCCTCATCGACCGTGCACTGCTCGAACGTCGGGAAGCCGTTTGCGACAAACCAATCGTGTGTGCGTCGTTTGTCAGCCGCAATCGCAATTGTTTCGGGCGAAGACACCATGACGTTGACGCCGATATCCTCGAAAGCCTTGCGCGACGCGGCCAGAAACGGCAGTTCGGTATCGATCGTCGGGATGACCCATCGAATGTCATTTGCCTGACAAATCTTGAGCATTTTGGGGATAAAATCGGGATTTGCGGCACGCGGGACGAGCGCCTGACGTTTGGCCAGGGCAAAAGCGGGCGCGAACGGCTGCGCATCGGTTGCCAGAACCTGCGCATCCAGCCCGAGCGCGAAAAACGTCTTTTCCCAAATCCGTAGCAGTTCGACACGGCGGCCCGCACAGGAAAGAAGCAGATTGCTCATGTCTCGTCCCCCATGAATTCCGGCATCGTCGCCGAACCTTCGTGCTGAATGCCGTCGCGGCGAAGGACTGTCAGCGCCGTGAGCAACAGGATTCTGAGGTCGACGATGGGCGAGGCGTGTTCGACATACCAGACGTCGTGCTTGAATTTTTCATCCCACGAGAGCGCGTTGCGTCCGTTGACCTGCGCCCAGCCCGTAATGCCCGGTTTTGCCCACTGCCGCTTAATTTGCTCGCTATTGTAGCGTTCGAGATAGGACATGAGGAGCGGACGTGGCCCGACGAGGCTCATGTCGCCTTTGAGAACGTTGAGAAGCGTCGGCAGTTCGTCGATCGAGAGCGCCCGGATTTTTTTGCCGAAATCGGAAAGGCGCTCGCCGTCGTGGGATGCGTCGGTGCCTTCGGGCGCGTTGGCCATCGAGCGGAATTTGAGGAGTTCGAAAGGTTTGCCGTCCATGCCGGGGCGTTCCTGCCGGAACAGAATCGGGCTGCCGAGATGTTTTTTGACGGCAATGGCCGTCGCCGCGAGTACCGGCCAGATCACGGCGAGCCCTGCCGCCGCCACGGTGAAATCAAATCCGCGTTTGATGGCGCGATAGAACAGCGTAGACCAGGGCAATGGCATGGCATCGGCGATTTCGTTAAAGCATCCCTGCCACAAGTCGCAAACATGCGTGATGTCATTTTCTTCGGCGCTCTTGTTTGTGCTTGCAATATAATCCTCGAAAGCATCCTCGCCTTCTTCGACGGTCCAGAACATCATCTGCAAGGCGCGGACGAGGCCGTCGACATCGCCCGGATGAACGACTTCGCCGCAGTTCCGCACGAGGCTGGCGAGGTCCGAGTTGTCGGGCCCCACGACAAGGGGGATGCATGTGGCGGTGATGGCACTGTATATCTTGCTCGGTGCGCTCGTGGCATGGGCCTCGTTCGTGAGCGTGGCAAGCGCGACGTCGGTCTCGATGAGCAGGTTTGCCCAGGCGTCGTCTTTCTGCGGGCCGATGAACTTCACACAGTCGCCGATGTTTTCCCAGCTTTTTCGCAGGCGAGCCTCGCCAGGGCCGGTCGCGGCGATCACAATACCGACATGGGATTTTTCTTCATCCTTCAGACCGTCGAGGAAGATGGGGACGGCTTTTTCGAGCGTTTCGACATCGTGCATCAGCCCCATGTTGCCGACGTAAGAAAAGAGGACACGATCCTTGCACCATGCCTGAAAGTCCTTGTCCAATGCGTTTTCCCGTGTGCGGGCACCGTCGAACTCGGTCCGATCAGCGCCGGTCGGAATGATCCACGTGATCGGGTTCTTGCCGTTTCGTTTTTCGGACGAGGCACGCATCTCGTCGCCGAGGTAGACGACGGCGTCGGAGTGGCGGAGCATCCATTTGTTGGCGACCGTCATGATTTTAGAGAGCAATTTGTTGTCGACGCCGGCGGCCTCGAAGGCATCGGGGTACATGTCGTACATGAGGGAAACGACGCCGCAACGATGGAGCGGTTTTGTCGCGACGAGGAAATGCGGAAGGAAGAAGGGGTTTGTTGAAACGACGAGAATCGGCTTTTCGAGCGGCTTGGCCTTGAGGGACAACTTGACGGCTTCGAGGAGCGTCATGAATGGATATGCACCGAAGGTGAGCGCCCTCGCGGCCAGGCGGCCGGCCGTGCCTTTGCGGAACAGTGCCCGCCACTGTTCCGGCGTCAGAATCGGGGTGAGGACGGCATTCTGGCCGCGCTTCTTCATCTCCACCATCACGCGCTGGAGCGGCCCGCCCCCCACTGACGAGAACATCTTTTCTATCGTCTTGAAATGCATAAAACCTCCTATTTTAAGCGGGAACTCACTTCCCTCTTTTTCCGTCAACGAAACATACCGTGGCGAATAAAGCTCTATATACTCTTTTCTCGCAATTCCTTATGCCTGTTTTTTAGAGTTTTATGATAAAATGGTAGGTGGCTTTTCTAGCCAAATTGTTTCGAATCAATAAGGATCATTACATGGCAATCAAAACTAAACGCAACAAACGTAGTCTCGTGACACTCAAACGCAAGGACCCCTCCAACAAATCCAAGGAGATCAATGAATTTACGCGTCTCGTCATCGACGGCAAAATCGATCTCGCCGCGTTGATTCCGAAAGAGGACGTAAGCGAGCAAGAGCTTTCCAAATATCCTTCCATCGAGGCGATTTCGGAAGAAATGACTTCAAAACTCAACCATGACATTCAGCACGACACCGAGGTCATGGACGAGATTCTGACCAAATACGACGACCACCCCCTCTCCATGCGTCTTCAGATGACGCTGTTGCGCGATCTGGCCAAATCGATGTCGGATGAGCAGAAAGAGGAACTGTACAATTACGTCATCGACGAAAACAATTTCAGTCTCGAGCCAGACGACGATCTGAACGACAAGATTTTCGATTCGATTGCCCTGGCGAACGCCGGCCGTAATAAAAAATGCATTAAAAATCTCGAGGCCTGTATCCGCCGCATCGAAGCCAAGAAGACGCCGCACACGTTCCACGATCGCCCGGTTTATTCTTTGGAATCGCTCATCTACGAGAACCTGTGTTTCCCGGATCGCGAAGAGAACTGTGCGTCGGATTACTACCAGCCGCCAGCGTCGTATTCGATAGCCTATTCGATTTATGCTGAGAAAATGATGAACGAAGGCGACATGGCTGAAGCTCTCGACGCCCTGGACAAGTCCCTTTCATGGAATCCGGTCAATGCCTCCGCCATACTCGCCAAAGCCAATATTTTAGCGGAATTCGGTGACAGCATTCGAGCTCTTGAAACACTGGAAATGGCCTATCCCAACATTATTAACACCGAAGAACTCACGCAATTCTATCTCGTTCACGGTATGCTTTTGATCGATGATGATACGGAGGAACACGACAAGCTGGCGGTCCATTTGATGCGCCTAGCGAAGTATCTCGTCAGTGAAGATGTATCGTCAGGCATGATCTCGATGGCTGAGGATTTGGCCGGTATCGAAGTCGAGAATATTTCTCGCGATGAATTTATCGCACAGCTCAATGCCGTCGGCATTCCTCTGGGCGTTTCTGAAACGTCGGTCAAAGCCATCGAAAAGACGATAGCCTCATATAAAGCGAACGACGATATGGATGACAGAGTCGAAGAATTTCAGCGCGATCTCGATACCCTGAAGGCCCTTCCGAACGCGTTTACGGAGATTTAATTTTTTATTTGGGGGCGGCTATTGCCTAAAGGCAATACGCCGCCTTGCGCCCGGCTATTGACATACGCCGGGCGCAACTATGTTCGCGCGGCGAAAGCTCAGGGGAGTGCAGCACGGCTCGTTGTTAGGGAGTGTGCCGCACGGTTCTAGTGTTTAACTGCATAAATAACAGATATTTTCATCAAACGAAGCCCGTAGGGCTTCCAGTTTTG
>JAZODZ010000009.1:0-2861 GCA_045597285.1 Myxococcota bacterium | reverse complement strand
CGCCCGGCATTGCTATTTCGCTCGCGCTCAATACGCAATGCCATTTTCCTATTTTTGCCCGTCCCCCCAAATATAACATTTTATATTATTCATGTATTTATACACATATTATTATATTAATTTTAACCACAATGTAGGTGTATGAAGGTAGATAACCGACATATCCGTTTATTCCCAACGATTTTCGCGATTTCCGCATTCGTAATTCATTGCGAATTTTTGCCCAATTAGTATAATGAATCGTTTTCATTTTGACGCTGGTCTATTCAGCGTACGATTATTTCGTGTATGACATCTTTTGGAGGTTAGGAATGAATAACAAGAAGTTGGCGTTATTCTTTGTTTGCTGTGCCGCAGCCGGTCTTTCTCTCTCATGTAACGAGTCGATCGAATACAAGGCTTTTGATTGCTCCAACGGCGAAAAAATGTGCCAGGACAACGCGGTTTATGACTGCAACGATGGCGAATGGGCAAAGACAGAAGACTGTGCAACCGAAGGTAAGGTCTGCAATTCAACCACTTACAGCTGCGAAATCAGTACTGCCACATGTACCGAAGGCACGAGTTCCTGCCAGAATAACAAAGTGGTCAAATGTCAAGGCGGCACGTGGGTAACAGTCGCGGATTGCGGAACCACCATGACCTGCGATTCTACCACTTATTCATGCAAACCAAACACTACCCCGTCAACCTGTACCCCTGGATGCACTGGCAACACGCTGACCAAATGCGAAGGTGATGTCCCCACGACATCGACATGCGACTACGGCTGCCTGGCCGACGGCTCCAGATGCGCCGAGTGCAACGACGGCGATACGGAATGTGCCGACGGCGACAATCTCAAAACCTGCAGCAATGGCAAATGGAGCCTAACAGAGTGCGGTCAGGGCGAGATTTGTGATGAGGATGAAACCACGGGGAAAGATAATTGCATTGACGAACCTGTCGTTATCAGCACATGTGCCCCCCATGCCGATGCCGGCACGCTCAAGAATGGCGAGAGTATCTGCGTTGGCAATATACTCGTCTCGTGTACGATCGCTGCCGATGCCGAAACAGCTCCGACGGCCACTGAGGTAAACTGTGAGGACACGGATGATAATATCTGCGATCCCACCCAGAAGAAATGCATCGAAAATCTCGAGACGCCCTGCGCCGATTCAGGGCTCAAGCATGGCGAAAGCAAATGCGATGATGATACCCACAACGTCCTCACATGCGACGACGGTACTACCAATACCACGACTTGCGACGCAGACAAGCCATGTGCAAATGTCGACAGCAAATTTGAATGCCATGAACCGAGCAGCACGGACTGCACTTACAATGAAAGCATTATTACCGATGGCAACGGCATTTGCGACGGCACGACCTACAAATCCTGCAGCAACACAGTAGTTAGCGATACCGAATGCACCGGCGACACTCCCGTTTGTGACGCCACCGTCGAAGGCGGATGTCGCGCCCCCAAAGGCTGTTCACTTGATGAGACTTCTTACGAAAACGGCCAGCTTTTCTGCCTCGAAGAAAACACCAATATTAACGTTTGCGATGACGGCGAAATCAAAACCTCTGAAGAATGCGTAAGCCCCGAAATCTGCAAGCAAGAAGAAGGCGAAGTCCCTGCCTGTTTCGATCCCACGGTCAGATACACCACGATCAAACAAATCCGCGACGCCTTCATCGCGCTCAATGACCCAACGAAAACTCTGGCAGAACCCCTTGAAGTTGAAGTCACGGGCATCGTCACAGGTCTGCAAGCCACCAGCGCCACAAATAACACCCCCAACAAGAAAGGCGTTGCCATTCAAGATGCCGAAGCTGGTATTTTCCTCTATGACAGCACCGGAAATCTTGACATAGAGGTTCTGAAAGTTGGCGCAGAAGTCACCGTAAAGGCGACTGGCTCCACTGTTTATAACGGTCTCCTCGAACTCACCGGTATCACTGCAACAGCAACTGGCAATACGTCTGCTTCTATCACACCGATATCCGATAAAGACATCGCGGCATACCTTGAAAATGAAGCACTCAATCCTTATGTGAACATGCTCGTCACGCTCACAGGCGTTACCGTTTCAGAGCTTACTGACAAAGACGCGACACTTGTCAAAGGCAGCGCCCCAGAAAGCATCAACGTAACCAACCAGTTTGACAAGCAGGTTATTTCTAAACTCAGCAAAGATTTTGTCTACAACATCACCGGTATCACCTACTACAACAAAAAATCCTATATCGGTCCCCGTGGTGCCGAAGATATCGTCGCCACAGGTTGTGTCGCAGCAAACATGAAATTCACGGCTGCAACCGGCGATACGCCTGCATCATGCGCCTGCGATACCGGTTATCATTTGGTCGAAACCGCTTGCGTCGAGAACTGCAAAGAGTCCGACAACAATTGCGAAGACACATCATCGGGTAGTAACCTCACCACGTGCAACACCACGTCGGGATTGCTCGAAACATCCACATCGACCAATTCCTGTGCAGGAAAAGTTGCTGGCGTTTGCTTCAACGGTGCCACCAAGTGCGATACCACCTCTGGTCAGTCCACATGCGCCAACGGTGCCTGGGGAACCGCAACGCCTTGCAGCAACGGCTGCGACGGCAATGTCTGCGCAGTAGTAACAGACACGTGCTCATCCAACGACGACTGCATAGACACCACGACGCACAAACACGGATCATGCGCAGGTTCCCCGAAATCCTGTGATTACACCACATTCACCTGCGACACCGGTTATCACGTCGATGGCTCCAATTGCACTGTAAACTGCACCACAGCAGACAACGCATGCAGCGATACCTCGACCGGTAGCAACCTCACCACGTGCAACACCTCATCGGGTCTGCTCGAAACA
>JAZODZ010000008.1:0-3316 GCA_045597285.1 Myxococcota bacterium | reverse complement strand
GGTTGAGCCATCGCACGCGTTCTCGTTTCATATCCAATTTGTCCAACGCATTTTCGGTCGGTTTACCGTCAAGAAAGTGATCCACGCCGCCGATATTGTCGCGATACATCATCTGAAGAACAAATATCGCAGCAGGATCATCGTTATTGGCTCGATCGATCCATGGCTGGCTGTCTGGCATTGGAGACGAATCGGGCTTAAAGTCGATTCTTTCAATCTGTGCAGCAGAATTCAACGCGTTGGTACTCCCCGCACATCCAGTAAGAATCATTGGGAAGAGGGCTGCTAAAAAAATCGCATTTTTAAGAGAAAACATGAATACTCCTGCCAGGTCTCTTATAATCTGTTAGAGTCTAATCCATTACCTATCCCTAAAGATCCGTCACTCTTCCCATAAACACAGCAACTCCTGTCGATTGTTCAATAATCATAAACAAAAACGGATGATCGACTGTAAATTGATAAGACGGAGGCGGTGCACCCCCACCTCCAATTCCAAATACGCCTGTTACCGCAACTGCTTCGGCTCCCGTCTCATCCACCTCAATGACTGCCTTGTGCCATATATCTTCAAGTTTTAAATAGGAGTTTAATTCGGGTGGTTTAGGTGAACCAATGGATGATGCAAAAAATTCTGCTTGCATTGTAAACGCTTTATGCATTCCCAGATTTTTCAAAATACCTTTTATGGGTAACGGATCTGGTGTCAGTATGAATTTTGGCAAAGACAGATTGACGCTATATACTTTTTCTGTACAATTTGCCTTAGTGTCATAAGATAGTTGATTTTCAACATTTTTAAGCACTTTCATGCGGTCATTCATAGATGAAGCATCCACTGTCGGCAGGATAATTCGCAATACATAAGCCCCGGAAGAATTTAGGGTAGACGAATTCGACGAATCAAACGACAAATCCAAAACAGCATAATCATTTGTTGTACAAACATAACGACGAGCCGTTTGATGCATCATATCAATCTTGTTTGACGATCCCGAATTATAAAATGTTTCTTTATTCGTATCTGCCTTGTCAAATGGTTTATTCCACTTGGACTTAAAATATACAGCATTGGTTCCTATGAGTTTGGTTTGAGGCGAGATGACGTTTTCCGGAACTAATGATGTTATCTTGTTATTGGTCGCTTTCGCCACTGAATCATTGATGATTTTAACTGCTTGTGCAGGATTTTCGTAATCCAATGGTGTGATATCGCGTCGATATCCTGCCTTAAAACGCGAAACAAAATCATCCGGCATGGGGGCTTTCTTGTTCGTCCAGAGGCGATTTTCAATTCTCAGGGTTGTATTAGAATTGACGTTTCTAAGCGAATGCTCCACACTGAGACCGGTCATACTCAGGCGTTTCGCATTCGGTAATTCCAATGCTTTCAGCATCTCGTCTGCTGTCGTGAGGCAAGCCCCTTCCAGAACCATCCCCATGGCGCGTTCAATCGAATAGGGCGAAAAAACGGTATTGCCTTCTGTCAGCCGCAGTAACTTCAGGCCAAATGCATTGCTGGCATTGGCCCACTCCTCGTCACGGATTTGCGCCCTCATGCCTGGTCGGCACCATTGCGCGATATCGACATACTCGACATCTACAAACTCCTCATCTTCGATAGGCGGCACAAATGTCTTGAGAGGCTTCGCATTTGCCATTTTTTCCACTGGAGTCCTGGCAAACATATTGGAACAATTTACTCCGTGTTTCATCTCAATTCGAAACTTAGAATCACAATCTTTATCAGGCACGACCCACTTTGCCGGATAATAACTGAATGCAGACGCATCATTAAACATAGAGTTCATGGTTCTAATTTTGGTTAGCTTCCATTTATCCAGTGGCTGATTAAAGGATGTGGCATAAGAAAACATCTGTCCCATATCCGTGACGTTTGAAACATCCCACTTTTCCAGTGGCTGGTTAAAAGAGGTTGCACCAGCAAACATCTGTCCCATATCCGTGACGTTTGAAACATCCCACTTTTCCAGCGGCAGGTTAAAAGAGGTTGCACTAGCAAACATCCAATGCATATTCGTGACGTTTGAAACATCCCAGCTTTCCAACGGCTGGTTAAACGAGAATGCATAGGCGAACATAAAACTCATATTCGTCACATGCGAAACATTCCATTTTTCCAATGGCTGATTAAATGAAACAGCACTAAAGAACATCCAGCTCATATCAGTCACTTGCGAGACATCCCACTTTTCCAATGGCTGATTAAATGCTTTTGCCTGCGTAAACATGCTTCGCATATTTGTAACATTTGAAACATCCCACTTTTCCAACGGCTGGTTGTACACCTCATTATTTGCAAACATGGAATCCATATTTGCGACATTTGAGACATCCCACTTTTCCAACGGCTGATTAAACCGAACTTTAGGAGCAGAACCATTATAAATATAACCAGAAAACATATTACTCATGTTGGTAACATGCGAAACATCCCAGTTTTCGAGGGGCTGATCAAATGAGGCAGCCTGATGGAACATCCAGCTCATGTTCGTCACTTTCGAGACATCCCAGTTTTCCAGTGACTGATTAAAACTATTAGCCCCCGCAAACATATAACTTAAATCAGTCACATCGTTCAGAACGGGCGGATTCGTAGGAATTTGCTTAAGCGCAAAGCAATGCATGGCAAATCTGGACATCGTTCTAAAAGAAATATCTCCCCAGTCATCGACAGATATTACCACTTGTCCATTTTTCCGCCATCGTTCAATATAAATATCATAGACAGAAACAGAGTATGTGGAATATTCAAACTCCGGGGAACACAGTCTCAGACCAGGAATTTCGCCACGAATCCAAATTTGGTGTTTGCCACTATTCAAATTATATTTACAATAATGACTTTCTGTTAACCCCTTAAACTCATACTCGCCATCCCCCTCGCAATCCAAATCATATTTGATGGGATACTTTCCGTCCATTGAATCGACGGTAATATCGACAGTTATACTGCCTTCTTCATTTTTTAATTTGTCTAAAACACTTTTTAAATTGCTGTCATTTTCCAAATCAGTCGTAATAGTATATTTAAATGGTTTGGACTGATTCTGCGTATTTGGGTCTTGCACGAAACCATCGGATGTCACCGCAAGATTATCCTGAATTTGAGAATTCGATGGCTGGCTATTTGGATTTTTGCATCCACTGGTTGTTACAAAGAACAACAATAATCCTATCTTCAAATACCTTGAAAGATGTTTGTGATTCATACAGCCTTTTCATCCTCTTCAAATTCCAATACCACTTCATTTCCCACCATTCGATTGCTCAAATGGGTATTGCAATCCAACCA
>JAZODZ010000007.1:0-2221 GCA_045597285.1 Myxococcota bacterium | reverse complement strand
GCAAATCCGCGCCAATTAAGTGCTAAACCCAATAAAAGGCAAGTTTTTAATGAATTTTCGCCATGATTTGTGGCGCATATTGGAAAACGCGGAGGCTTAGGTGCTTAATTCCGCGCCGGGCAATAAAAAAGCGCTGAAAGTTCAGCGCTTTGAAGGTGGAGCAGGGGAGTCGTTATGCGATTGTCTTCACCATGGATTCGGCCTGTTGGAGCATCATGTCGTCGTCGACGTCCTGCCATTTGAGCGGGCCGATGTCCTGGACAGCCATACGGCCGGTTTTCATGAGCGTGGCAATGCCTTCGGACAGGGAGCAGTCGTGCGTCTGTGAGGCGTCTGCGGCCTGTTCGAGGGCGCTGAAGAGCGTCGGTGTGCAGATGAAAAGACCGGTGTCGACGGCGTTGTAGGTTTCGATTTTCTTGCCGATCGATGCGACCTTGCCGTCTTTGACGAGGACTTTCGTGGCATCGTCCATGTCGAACACTTCGTCGAGTTTGTAATCGACGCAGAGGAGTGCGCCCTGTTTAGGCGGGACGATCATGACGGCGTTCTGGAGCATTTCGGGCTCGAAGATGTGATCGGCCATCGTGAGGATGAAGTTGCCCGTGACCGCCTGTTTTGCGCACAGGACGCTGATTCCGTTGGATTTGCGGAATTCGCTGTTGAACACGAACGTCAGCTTGACGGGGATGTCTGCGCAGTCCTCGCGGAGCGTCTTTTCGAGGATATCGGCGTGATATCCGGTGACGACGATGACTTCCTCGATGCCGAAATTGGCGAGGTGCTGTATGTTTCTCTGAATGAGGCTCATGCCACCGACGAGCTTGAGCGGCTTGATGTCGTCAGCGGTTTTGGCGAGCCGGCTGCCGAGTCCTGCCGCGAGGATGACGGCCTGTTTCGGTGTCTTGAGGGACGAAGCATATTGTTTGCGGTTCGTTTTGGTCAATTCAAGCATTTTACGCCTCATGTCAGAGCGTGTGAATGGATGGCGCAACCATGCACCATCCGGGAAAAAAGTGGATAATTATTTATCCTCTTCAGCGTAGTAGTCGAGGCCGAGGTGTGTGATGAGTTCTTCGCCCATGATATAGCGGAGGGTGTTTTTGTATTTGGTCTTCTGGATGAAGAGGTCGTGTTCCGGATAGAGGCCTTCGCGAACTTCGGGGGATTTGAAGAAGAAGGAGAGCCATTCCTGGATTCCGTAGAAGCCGCAGCGCTGCGCGAGGTCCATCGAGAGGGCGATGTCAAGGGCGACGGGGGCGGCGAGGATGGAATCGCGGCAGAGGAAGTTAATCTTGATCTGCATCGGATAGCCTAGCCAGCCGAAGATGTCGATGTTATCCCAGCCTTCTTTGGCGTCACCGCGAGGCGGATAATATTCGATACGGACTTTGTGCCAGTATTTGCCATAGAGATCGGGGAAGGTCTGGCCGTCGAGGATGTGTTCGATGACGGAGAGTTTGGAGACTTCCTTGGTCTTGAACGAGCCGGGATCGTCGAGGACTTCGCCGTCGCGGTTGCCGAGGATGTTGGTGGAGAACCAGCCGTTGAGGCCGAGGCAACGTGCGCGAAGGCCGGGGGCAACGATGGTTTTCATCAGGGTCTGGCCGGTCTTGAAGTCTTTGCCCATGATGGCGACTTTTTCGCGGCGGGCGAGTGCGATGAGTGCGGGAGCGTCAACCGTGAGGTTTGGTGCGCCGTTGGCGTAGGGAACGCCGCTCGAGATCGCCGCATACGCATAAATCATGGACGGGCTGATGCGAGGATCATTCTCTTTCATCGCCTTTTCGAGTGCTTCGATCGTCTTATGGCAGTCTTCGCAAGGCGTGTAGCATTCCGTGGAACCGCACCACAGCATGAGGAGGCGGTCACAGCCGTTTTCTTCTTTGAATTTGCGGATGTCTTCTTTGACGAGCTGGACGAGATCCCATTTGGTCGCGGCAGATTTCGCGTGCTTGACTTCGATGTTATGGCAGTAGTTGACATCGAAAACGGCGTCCATCGGCTTGATGGCTTCGAGTTTTTCGCGAATCGGATCGAGGTGTTTGTCTTCGAGCACGCCGGAACGTTTGCAGACTTCGTAAGCATTTTCACCGTGGACATCCCATGCACCGAAAACGATGTCTTTGAGATCGGCGAGTGGGACGAAATCCTTGATGAGTGGATTGCGTTTTTCGGTGCGTTTGCCGAGACGGATGCGGCCCATCTGCGTGACGGAACCAAG
>JAZODZ010000006.1:0-3405 GCA_045597285.1 Myxococcota bacterium | reverse complement strand
AAATACCAATACTTGCAACATCACATGTAAAGATGATGAAGACAAAGACACCACAAACTGCAAGTGCGTTCCAAAACAAACATGCAATTTAACATGCACGAAAGAAGATGAGGTTCTCGATAAATCTAAATGCGAATGCATAAGTAAATATGCAACAATGTGTGAAAATTATGTTGGATGCAAAGATAGCGAAGAGTTTGACACAAAAGAATGCAAATGTGTTCCAAAAGGCGAAGCCGGTTGCACTGAGGTATGCAAAGAAAACGAAATGCTCGCTCCGGACGAGTGTGTCTGCATCGGAAAACCAGCCCATATCTGTGATAAACAGGAAACCTGCCCACAGGGCCAGGAATTCGATCCTGGTCTCTGCAAATGCGTCGATCCATCACAACCAAAAGAATGTAACTTAACGAATGACGACTGCGGCGATAATGCCGCTCTTGATAAGGACTTGTGCCAATGCTTCCCGGCAGACCAGGTTTGCACTTTAGAGTGTAGCGGTGATCATCAACTCGTCAATAAAGAAAATTGCGTGTGCACATGCGAGAAAGGTTTCATTATGACTGGAAATGAGTGCCAGCCTGTTGAAACCTGTGGCAATGGAAAGTTAGATGAAGGCGAATTCTGTGATACAGATGGCAATGGGCATACATTCTTTGCCAATCCAAGTGATGCCGACTGCAAAAAATGGCAAATGGGCAACTATGAAGAGAATGGCATTCCAGCATGCAATGACAAATGCAGCAATTATGGTGGCCAGGGAACTTGTGAAATCAATACAGGTGAGAAAAAATGCGGCAATAACAAGCTCGATGCAAACGAATTCTGTGATATGGTCGATGGTGTCCCAACATTTAAGAATCCAGCAGATGCCGTATGTTCCGAAGCCAACGGCTTCGATCCCAAAGCAGGCGGTTCTCCAAGCTGCAATCTTGAAAAAAATTGCGTCATAGATAAGGGTACTTGCCAGTTTATGAACATATCCACAATTATTCAAGGATTCCATAGCTGCTCAGCCACTTTTGAGTACGACTCAGCATCGAACACCGTCAAAGGTACGGCCACTTACAATCCAGTACATCCAAACCCGGAAATTCGTGGCATCGTAATTTGTGACACGACCAGCACAACAGCCGTGGATGCCATCAGCAAATTTGGAAAAGATGAAGTGTTTGCCACAGGCGCAAATGACTCAATCTCCTTCACATTCAACGTATCCAATCCCCCTAACGGCGAATCCCTGTCATCCGGTGATTACACATGTTTCTTCTATATCATTGACTACACCTATCAAACCAAAGACGGACGTGGCGTCATCTGTACAGACAAAGCAGATTACCCGAACAAAACCATGGGTGAGTACAATTCCACAGTTTATTTCTCAATTTAACCACTGATTAAATTCTGAGACTCAGCCGCCTTCGGGCGGCTTTTTTTGAGCCTATGCGCCTTGCGCATACGGCGCACGATTGAGACAATCCCTGCATTTTACAGCACTGATGCGGTTTTCCGGACGTATTGGAATACTGTCACGATACATAGACGCGCCTGGCATATGGCGCATAGCCGAGTGACAGATGCAAGTCTTTAACTCTGGCAACCAGCTGATATGACAACAAAAAAAGACGTCCCAATGGAACGTCTTTCAAGTCAACACTAACAAATGACCCTGGCGGGAGTCGAACTCGCGACTTACAGAGATTAGGAATCTCCAGCTCTATCCATCTGAGCTACAGGGCCAACTTGCGAGTCTGATACCTGTTGTCGCTTTGTTTGTCAAGCCACATTTGCTTGAGACTCTGCGTTCATCAAACAGACATAAAGCTTCAAAAAATGCCGATTCTGAACTAGTCTATTGCGCCCCCCGACGTCTATCGGGAAATCAGATGATTAAGAGGTGTCACATTGTCCAATTATATTGTTGTTGAAGGATTAATCGGTGTCGGCAAAACAAGTCTTTGCCGCCTCCTTAACAAGCGCTATGGTGCCAGAATGGTGCTCGAACCATGCGAAGCCAACCCGTTTCTGGCGAGTTTTTATGCAGACCCAGAGCACTATGCCTTTCCTGCACAGATGTTTTACCTGGCCAGCCGTTACCGGCAGCAAATCGACCTGCTCCAAAAACATCTCTTCGACGATTTGACCGTCGCGGACTATCTCTTTGACAAAGACCGAATTTTTGCCGAACAGACGCTGAACGACGATGAAATGGATCTCTATAACAGTTTCACGGAACTGCTCAGCCACCATGTCTCAATCCCAGACTTCATTCTTTTCCTCGACGCGCCAACAGACATCATTCTCAGCCGCATTGCACGCCGTTCAATTGATGCTGAAAAGGTTATCGAAGCCGATTACCTGAACGCGCTCAGAGTCCGCTATTATCGTCTTTGGGAAAATTGGTCACGGTGTCCTGTCTATGTCCTCGACACATCCGAAATGAATTACGTCGATAATCTCGAGGACGAGAATTATATCTGCAATTTAGTCGAAGGCTATCTCAAACATTCCCCAATCCCGGGCGCTCCGCGCCCATATCAGCAGCTTGGCGGACAAAAAGTACTCTTCAAATGCTAATTGCCTGACCGTTTTCTACATGGCGGTGTCGGCACTGCATACTCCAGGAGATTATCAGAGATGAACACTTCAGAAGCCATCCAACAGATCGAGCGCTGGCTCCTCGTGCCGGTCGATTACGATGCCGTCATTCCTGCACTTGCAGCTATAAGGAATACCGAAGATTTTGACCGGTATGCCACAAAAATTGCCGATGCAGAATACAAGGCCAAATCCGTTGTCATCGAAAATGTCGACGCCTATATTGAGAAGACGAGCAAGGAACCGACACAAGAAGAATTATTAGCCCAAAAACTCAAGCAGATTTCTGGTAACAGCACTGCCACCCCCCAGAAAGATCTGAATGCCCGTTACAACAATTTCGTTCAGGGATATGTCTCAGGAAACGGGCCACACCAAAACTCCTCCAGCAGCAGTAGCAATGCCCCTGGTGTCAAGGAAACAAATCATCGGGAACCTGGCTCTGCAATGACAAAGCAGTGTTCAAACTGCCATTGCGACATGGTAATTTTTGAAAAAGAGGAATTCACGGCCGGTATAGTGATTATTTATTTCATCCTGTTCTGTATCATAGGTCCGTTTATCGTCATTCCAATCCTTTTGAAAATCGGGACAGAAAAGAAAAAATACTACCGATGCCCCAAATGCTGTCGAGTGCATAAGCTCTAAACTTAGGGGCGCGGGCGTCTCGTACCCCTCGGTGTACGAAAAGTCGTGAGACCACGAAGCCCGTAGGGCTTCACGTTTTGTAGCCCCCGGTTGGCGCGTAGCGCCTACCGGGGGATCGAGGGCATCTAGACACATTTTTAACCCCGTAGGGGTTTCCCA
>JAZODZ010000005.1:0-12265 GCA_045597285.1 Myxococcota bacterium | reverse complement strand
GCCGTATACGCTCAGATGAAAAGGTTGACGTTGGATTCTTCGGCCTGGCCGAGATACGTGCCGACGCCGACGACTTCCACTCCGTCGATCAGTTCTTCCTTGTGGATTCCCATCACGTCCATGCTCATGGAGCAGGCGGTGATATGAACGCCGTTGGCGATGGCTTTTTTGACGAGATCTTCGAGGGAATTCACATTTTTGTCATTCATAATCTTTTTCATCAAAAGCGTGCCCATGCCGGCCATATTCATTTTGGAGAGGCTGAGTTTGTTGACGCCTCGCGGCAGCATGGCACCGAACATCTTTTCTATAAAAGATTTCTTTACATCGACATATTCGGAACGGCGAAGTGCGGTAAGCCCCCAGAATGTGAAGAACATCGTGACTTTGCGTCCCATGGCTGCGGCACCGTTTGCGATGACAAACGCCGCCATGACTTTGTCGAAGTCGCCCGAGAAAACGACGATCGTCTTGCCGTCGTTTTGGGGAGCAGAAACGGCAGCGGCATCCGAGACACCTTTTTTGAGCGTGACGGAGTATTTGCCATTTTCTGCCGTATTATCGACGAGAGTGTTGCCCGTGCGTCTGCACCATGACTCGATATCGCGGCTAAAACCGGGATCAGAGGCGCTTACTTTGAGGGTATCGCCGTCTTTCATCGATTTGACGGTTTCATAGACCTTGAGGAGTGGCCCGGGGCATTGCATGCCGCAGCAATCGATTTCCAACGAAGTCGATGCCTGGGCGGTATTGGTATTATCTGTTTTTGTTTCGGTATTATCTGTCTTGGATGTGTTATCTGTCATCGTATTATCTTGGTCAGAGGGTGTTTCGGGGTGAAGAATTCGATAGAGCTGTACGCCGCCCGGATAAATGCTGACATCGGTGAAGCCGTTCTGCATGAGGATTCGTGCGGCGTTATAGGCACGGACGCCGACTGCGCAGAATACGACGATTTTGTCTGTTTTGTTCAGTTCATCAAGTCGGTCGCGCAACGATTTGAGGGGAATGCACGTGGCATCGGGGAATGCAAACGCAAACCGTTCTGCATCTTCGCGCACATCGAGGATTTTGGCATCTGAGATATCGATGTCGGAAAATCTAACGAGACCGTGAATGACATTGTCTGCGGCGAATCCCGTCATATTGACAGCGGCTTTGGCCGAAGAGAACGGGGGCGCATAGGCGAGGTCGAGTTCTGCCAGAGACTCGACGGAAGCACCGAATTTCATGGCCGTGGCAAAGATATCGATGGTTTTGTCGACGCTGTCGTAACCGACGACCTGGGCACCGTAGATTTTTGAGCCATCGGCGGCAAATATCAGTTTGATAAACAGCGGCTTTGCATTTGGATAAAATCCGACGTGCTGATTCTGGCGGATAATGACTGTTTTATAATCTGTATCCTTGTTGAGATTTCTTTTGTTTAATACTTTTTCGGATGCACCGGCAGAGGCTGCGGCGATATCAAAAAGCTTTACGATCGAGACATTGAGAGCGCCCTTATAATGCCGTTCAATGCCAGCGATAACGTCGGCGATGAGTCTTCCCTGTTTCGCGGCGGGTCCGGCGAGCGGAACGATCGTGGAATCTCCAAAAACGGGATCTTTGATTTGAGCGATGTCGCCGGCGGCAAAGATATCGGGATCGGATGTCTTCATTTGATCATCGACGATGACAAAGCCTCTGTCCGTGACGTTCAATCCGGCATCTTTGGCAAGTCCGGAGTTGGGTTTTGTACCGATGGAAAGAACGACGGCATCGGCATCGATCGAGTTATCGTTCAAATGGATCGCAATTTTGTCACGGTTGCGTTCAAATGATTTAACGCCTTGCGAGAGTAAGACTTTAATGCCATGTTCTTCGAGATGACGCTGAAGAATCGTGGCCATTTCGGGATCCAATGGAGCCATGATTTGATCCGCGGCATCGACGAGCGTGACTTTCTTGCCGAGTTTGACGAGATTTTCCGCCGTTTCGAGTCCGACGAAACCGCCACCGATGACTGCAACGGTCTCAGCGGAGGCCGTTTTTTCGCGCAATGTGACGGCATCCGGGACGCTCCAGAGCGTATGAACGAGCTCAATGCCGGGAATGCGCGGTTTTACTGGAGATGCGCCAGTCGCGAGTACGAGTTTATCGTAGGTTTCGTCATAGGTTTTGTCGTTTGCAAGGTCATGCAGTTTAATCGTTTTGGAAGCCGGGGCAATGGAAACGGCTTCTGTTTTGATTCGCAAATCGATGTTAAACTTTGTCCGGAGTTCTTCGGGCGTTTGAACGCGCAATGTATCTTCATGCTCAATGATACGCCCGAGATAATACGGAAGGCCACAGTTTGCGGCGGAAACGAGTTCTGTGCGTTCGACGAGAACGATTTCGATGGTTTCGTCCAGTCTGCGAAGCCGTGCCACACAAGCTGCACCGGCGGCAACACCGCCCACAATCACTACTTTCATTTGTTTCTCCTGTTCAGTTTTAGTCATGCCAATTCACGACGATATGAGAGTATAAACATGTTGCCGTATTGTCTACTCATTTATTTGTCAATGAATCGAAACTGCTGGATGTCCACTGCTGGAATGTATCCGAATGCCTTACTCGGTTCTACATTCTGTGCGTGTATTCTTTCCATGTTTTTGGGGGGAGGAGTTAAATACAAATTTGTCCGTATTGGGAACAAAAATTGGTTAGAGTTTTCGTGAAATGATGTTGTTAGAGGTGTTGTTAAAATGATAACGTTGCCACTCGGAATTGTATTTCAAATAATGTGTTGTTTTGATTCACCAATAGAGCGCGATTCTTATGAATACAGACTGCAATAAAATAGGTTGCATGGGGCAGGTTGGTCACTTATGACCAACCATGTTACTAACGCCATTGCACGATTTACCACGATTTACGCTTGAATATTTATATTAAATAGTATATAATATAAAGGTGAAGCTTAGTTTGCGTGAGCTGACCAAGTTTTAATTCTGTAAGGGCATAAAATTGAACTGTCCGTCATGGGACTGAAAAAGGGGATTGTTATGTTGAAGCGTCGAATACTGGTTTCTGCATTATTGGTTGTATCCGTTGCTTTCAGTGGGTGCAAGGAAAGCGGGAGTGAGGGGGACGGCGGGAAGACTCCAGCTTGTTCCGAAGACAGCTTTAAACAATCATGCGTTGGATTGATTTCTTATCAGGTTTGTGAACAAAGCGAAATTGTCACAAAAAGTTGCCCATCAGGTAGTGTGTGCAAAGAGGGTAACTGTATGACAGTAGATCCTGGAGAGCGTGTTTGTGATGATGATAGTTATGAGTCTGAATGCCGTGATAACGGATACACAATTTGTACGGATGGTCAGCTTTCTACAATTCCATGTGTGGGCGGGAAAATATGCGAATCGGGCAAGTGTATAGAACAAAGCGAACCTGGAGGGCATTCGGAGGCATGGACAAAGCCAGCAATGCCAGAAACATGCAACGATGACACGATGGTGCCGTATTGTTATGATAATATTCGCCTTAGCTGCAAGAATGGAAAAATAGTGCAAACTGATTGTACAGAATTTGGTCTTGCTTGTCATTATGGTGAATGCAAGGCAACTGCTGGGCAACCATGTACGCCAACTGTTGATAAGAATCAGTGTGTTGGAAATACTCTGATTACGTGTGACTTTGAAAACTATACATTAAAGAGCAAGCCTTGCGGAGATGATATATGTGCAACTGTGGAGGGGGCCGCTGGGTGTTATACACCGTGCAAAAATTCAGCCCAAAGTTCAGATTATAATAAATATTGCTGGGGAATTGATGCTTATGTAACGGCACGATGTGTTGAATCAGATGAACATCAATATGTTATCTCTGACATACAAAAAGAAGAAGGTGATTACTATAATTATAAAGACTGTCCGGATGATGAATTTTGTAGTGATGGCGAATGTGCACCACGGCATTCTGGGTTTACCGATGGTTGTACGTCAGATCTTACAGAGTTTTGTGACAGGAATATTGCCTATACCTGTAAAAAAGACTGGTTTGGTGATTATGAAATGAACGCAAAAACCTGTGGCAGTGATACCTGTGTCGTTTATCAGGATAAGGCATTGTGTGCATCATCATGTACCAAATCACTTGAAGGCGTGACACGCAGTTACTGTCATTATGACGATCATGATATTTCTTTGGCATCAGTAACCGAAGTTTGTCAGAAAATAGATAATGAGTATTATTGGATTCTTACAGAACGAAAAGGCTGTGATGAATGTAATGAATATACAGGTAAATGTACGGAAGACGAGTTTGTTTGTGATGATGACGGTTTGAATTGTTATTCCCCTAATGTAGAAAAGTGTGATACAAGTAAGGACAGCGAACGTTATCGATGTGTCATGAGCAGCAGTGACCGAAGTGGAAGTACCTATCGTTATTATTTTGATTCAGTGAAAGAAATTTGCAAGGATGGATATTGGATTGATGATGACTATGAATCATGCACATCGAATGGCTGTAATGTTAAAACAGGTAAATGCTTTGATCATGAAGAAGAAGAATTAAATGAGTACTGCACAGACGATACAGATTATTGTTCACATGACGGTTATATTATTCGGTGTGCATTTGGGACATGGAAGGCGATTTTAGTATCTTGTGGTGGTGGTAAGTGCGCACAGACGGGAGACAGTTCATTTGCCTGTGTTGTTCCTTGTTCTGAAGAAGATGTCGGAAAAATTGTCTATTCTGAGTGTGCAGGTGCCGATAAATCTGTGTACTTTGAGTGTGTAAAAAATAAGTATGGTGTTGGCTCTGATTATTATATGATTGGCCACTCTGAAGATTGTCCTAGTGGGTGTGCTGAAGGTTCATGCCGTGGCAAAATTCATCCGGACGCTGGGAGAGTTTGTTCTGAGGATTATCAAACCAACTGTGTGAATGATGCATTAGCTTACTGCTCCGGATATTATTCACCGGATGTGTATGCTAAAAATTGTCGCGATGATAATCAGATTTGTGTGAATAGTGGTGAATATACTGGTTGTTTTGATCCGTGTACTGAAGAAGATTATAATAAGCAGAATTTATTATGTGTTTTTGATGAATATAGTGAGCATTTCTATAGCAAGGGACGTGAATGCTTGAAAACAGATGATGGCCGATATTTTTGGACAGCTGAAGTGGATGAGTATTGTGTGCATGGATGCGATGAGAATACTGGCAAATGTTTATTAATTCATGAACTCGAAGGTCAGGATTGTGCCCCTAGTGAGGATTCTAAATGTGACGGTAAAATCAAACTGTCATGTAGTTGGTCTGGTAGAAAATATACTGCATATGATTGTGAAGTTGAGCTGGGTAAAGAAGCTGTATGTGCTATGGTGAGTGATGATGGTGACACTTATCCTTATTGTATTTATCCTTGTGATAATATCGGTGATACCAAACCGGTTTGTAAAGATGAGGATCGTGAAACGCAATATCGATGTGTTGAATCAAAAGGTGTTAAACATTGGGAAATTGATTCTGGATATGAGTATTGTAAACATGGCTGTGATACTGATACAGGTAAATGTGTTAAATTAAATGAACATGAAGGTGAATCGTGTAATTCTAATACCGATCCGGAATATTGTGATGGCACTAAATATGTGCATTGTGAATGGTCAGAATATAAGGTTGCGGATTGTACAGAACAGGCAGAAAATACTAGTTGTGCATTAGAGAATGGCAAAACTCAATGTCTTTTCCCATGTACTAAGGATGAACTCGGTAACAACCAGAAACAATGCGGTACTGGAGGAAAAAATACTCGCCTTTATAATGCTGTTTGTACAGAGTACGAGAATGGTTATTTTTGGAAACCAGATGAAAGCAACTATATTACTTGTGATCACGGATGTGATGTCTCCGCTAAGTCTTGTTCCAAAATAGTGGCAGATGAATTTGAACGTTGCGATGTTAATAATTATGTTCCTTCATGTCATGATAATTACTTGGTTTACTGCGATAAGTCCCGTAACAAGGTTGTCGCTGATGAATGTAGTTCCTACAAAAGTTGCTTCAGTTCTGATAAATATATAGCCGATTGTTATAATGTTTGTGAAAAATCTGAAGTCGGTTCTTCATCTGCCTATTGTGGTAGTGGCGTTTTGTCGGTAACGACTTGTACCAATGTCGGGGATAAGTATTTAGAGCTTTCCGAAGATACGTTCTGTTATCATGGTTGTAATGACAATAAGAATGGATGTTTGGATTCGCCATATAAGGTGGGGGATTCGTGTGAATCACTAGTTATGACAAAATGTGCAGATGATTCGCATTATTACGTCTGCAAAAACGATGCTATTGAGATCGCCGAATGTGAATCTGGCACAGTTTGCGGTAATCGAGGCTGGTCAGATTCTCGTTGTGAGGTTCCTGAGTGCACCGAAGGGCAAGTTAAGTATTCTTGTTATGGTTCAAATTCCCATACTGCTTATACATGTAGGCGTAGTAGCTATGGTTCGTATTCATACAGCGGAACTATGACTTCATCCTGTGCATCGGGGTGTGAACAGTCAACCGGATTGTGTTATTGATTAAGGCTCTGTATTACGATTATGGATATATTGTGAATATAGATTGTGGTGTATAAAGCCCGTAGGACTTCGAGCTTTGTAGCCCCTGGCATGCACGTAGCGCTACTGGGGGACAAATACCAACCTTTTCCGTAATTTGCCTGCTCGTTGGGCAGACAAATTTCGGAGTTGGGGAAGGGGAAGAAAATACCTGTCCGCCGGTAGCTATCGCAGCCGGTGGCTATTGAATGTAAAGCTCTCATGGGCTTAACCGGCTTAACCATCATGTCCACGCTAGGCTTCTTACCCGTTTTGGTTATTTCTTGTGGGTAAGCTATTTCTTTAAACAGTTTGTACAACTAGTCTTTAAAACAGATCCACCGGAGTCCAGTGCCGCCATCCCGAAGATAGCCGGTAGCTCAGTCCCGGAGCCAGTTCGAATTGATTTGAATCGGCAGAGAACAGGGCAGGGGATGTGCACGCGTTGATTGCCGCAATATATATGGCGTAATTGATTTCAATATGATTATCATGATCGCATGATGCCAGTGTTTGTTCGGCCAGACGTACTGGAAATGCGGAGAACAGGGCCTTCAGATCGATCGAGATGTTGGGGGATAAAATGTCTTTTATAATATAGGAATTAGATTGAAAAGCTGCTGTAAGGGACAGAATATTGTCCGTAACACCGTATGGAACGTTTTGCCATTGAAGCAAACTGACGCGTGGTGGACATGCATCTGTGCTTGCATCGAAATCTTCTCGTATTTTCTTTGCATTTTGAAAGGCGTGATGAATATGGGATAGGGCAGATATGAATTGAGGTTCGTATTTTGATATATCGACGGGTTCACTGGCGATGCCGATGTTTTGGTTGAGAAATTCGGAATACGATTGGCATCCTTGTGTTTGGAGTGTTTGATATATAGAAAAAGTGTTTTTGTAATGACCTGCGGCAGACGTGATAAACAGAGATAAATCTGTCATGGCAGCAAAAAAGTAAAGATCTGCCGGATGGATATTGAGTGTATCCATGCCAAAAACATCGTGAATCGAATAGCTGCCATTGAGATGACTGGCAGTCTGTGCAAATAGTGTCGATATATGTTCAAAGTGGGTTCGGTGTAACTCGAACACACTCAGAATGTCATTCCATGTGAACTCAGTATCGATATAATCACTGTAATGGCATTGTTCCAATGATGCGCATGGATGTGGAAGTTTGATATTTTGAGTATGAATGCTCGTTTGGCAACCGTCTGAACTCGTTTGTACTTCTTGTTCGTTATGGATGTTTTGGCGACAAAACTCCCCAATGGATTGTGTAAATCCAAGGCGATAGAATATTAGTGTGAATTCTTCTGAATTAAGCGTTAAAAGCAGCTCGGATGTTGCCAGACCGATGTTGATATCATCGTTATCGTCGATAATATCGTGTGCATTGGTAAAGTGCAGGAATGCGCTTTCAAAGTCGCATTCAATGAGGGCATCTTTGCCCTCATTGGCTTCGTCCCGTGCCTTGAGTTCCTGACATGCAGACAGGCATATCACGGTTGCAAAAAGTAGGAAATCAAGGCACAGAACTCTCTTCATGACGGATTATTCTTCAGATTAGGGCTCTTCCGGTTCCGGTTCTTTGGGGTTGGGATCGAGGCAGGCATATTTGGAGAGTTCAGATGAATAATCGCATATTTCTCCTGCGTTACAAACCTCAGTATTAATACCTCTATAAATAAAATTGACGTTAACCAGAGAGCCATCTGTGGCTTTGACACAGCCGCGTGCAGAGAGGGCAGGCTTGCTATCCGGAGTATCAAAGCATTCGGTAGCTAGGTACTCTTCAGTACATTTTTCTGCATATTCACTTTCGAGAACAGAGATAGATTCTCGTTCAGATGTATAGGCACTGACATCGATGGTCTTGCAGGTTGCCATGTAATCGTATTCGATCCTGACTATTCCTTCAGAATCGCAATAATACAGTTCAGCATCTTTCTTATATTCTGGATCAGTAGAGAGGCAGATGTCTTTGGTTTTGAGTTCATCAGGACACGGTGTGCCTTCTGGGGGCATACACAGGCCGTTTGAGGTCAGGGTGTGATCTGCTGGGCAGGATTCGACCGTTGCGCATATATAATCGCTGTTTTCATAATCAGGATTCAGTGCAAGGCAGTAGGGTCTATCGCTACCGCATTTTTCCGGACATTTTTCGCATACATATTTTTTTGTCTTATCATCATAGAAGACATAACGCCCATTGGGATATTGGCCATTGTCATCCACGCAATACTCGGAAGAACGGTATCCTTCGATTTTGGCACATCCTATTGAAACCTCGTAAGTTCCGTTATCGTATTTTTCTATTGCGATGGGCTGTTCGCCTTCTGCACACTCGGGCTTGTCGATGCAGTAAGAAGTGTGATCGAGAATATTCTCCACGCAGTAAGGAATTTTGCCTCCGCACTTATCCCAGCAGCCTGTGCAAATAAATCCTTCCGGACTGCTGTCATCTTTGTGGTAATACCGTTTTGATTCGTCTGGGCACTTTTCTTCGCACCAATCTCCATCCTCGCAGCTGATACCAAAGTATTCATGTGGATTCAGCCACGAACCAATAACGAGCTTGTCCCAGTCGCTTGAGAACGTTTCATCGTATTTATCATCGACATAAAACTCGATTTCTATATAATCAATACCTTCGCCATAATAAGTATCATGCGAAATGAGATCGGTGTTGAATATATAATTGGGGAGTTTTTCGTTGAGGAATATTTCATCGCCATAAATGCCGGCGAAGAAATTGCCAATCCAGTCTTTTCCAGACGTTTCAATGTTATCCTCGGTGACATCGATCTGAATGTCGCCGTCTTTGGCATAGAGGACATCGTTAAATACTTTTTTCAGATCGACTTTGAGATTTGGTTTGATGAACTTGGACAGATCGCCGTTCCCGCTGGCCATTTCTTTGGCGATATCCAACATATCCTTGCGTGCACCTTCCGGAACTTTGGAAAAATCGAAGAATGCCCCCTTGGCGTCACCGTCGATCGCTGACTTGAAATATTCCCCGGCCTTCTTGAATGCCGTCTCGCCATCAGACCCGGCGCTCTTTCGTTGGCTCTGTGTGGCTCTGAAAAGATGCGGAATCAGCAGGTTTGCTACCGTTTCAGCCTGTTTATAGGCTTCAGATTTATTGGGGACGAAGCATTCGATATAAGGTTCGTCATCTGGCCCACGTTCACCGCAGAACAGTGTTTTATAATCGAGCGAATAGTCATCCTTGCATTCATCTGAGGTCACATTTCCTGATTTGTCAATATCTACCGTGCAGGAACGGCGCTTTTCATCATCATTGGTATCATCGCCTTGGAAGCAGTTTAATACCTTTCCTTCTTCATCGGAATACATTTGCATGCATTCCAGGTCTTTGTAATCAAGTCCAATTAATTTACAGTCATCATTGATAACGTTGTCATCATTATCGAGCCGTACAAAACATTGTTGGGAATTATAACTAATCTCGGCATCATCGTTGACATTGCTGGCATACTCGTAAATGCTGAAGTTGAAGTCGTAATGCGAGAACATGTCGATGGCTGCATCGGCGGCCATGAGCATGGCTGCGAAAGCATTGAGATCGGCGGCATCGACCTTGAAATTGTTGAGACCGCATCCGATCTTTTCGCTCGGTGAAATGGCCGTTGCGCCGGTCAGTTTCGCGGCCTCTTCAAGGCTCTTTGCAAGCGATTCGAGTTCAGGCTTGAGGTTGACGAGGACATCGAGGATATCGTCCCCCGTGACTTTTTTGTCGATCGTGTCTATCCATGCGATTTCATCTTCTTCATCTTCGCTATTATTCTGGAAAATCGTCATGGGAATGCGTTTCGAAAAATCTTCATAGTCATGATTTGTCGTAAATGCCTGCTTGAAAAGGCCCTTGTCGCCTTCCCAGATGGGTTTGAAGTCGACGACACCGGATTTCGCGATGAAGCCGAGTTTTGGTAGAATGGCCTGAACATCCTTGCGGTAAAGTATATGGATGAGGCCGAGCAGTGAACGGTCGAACGCAGTCTGCGCATCGACTTTGTTGTCCTTGACCTGTGCGGTATAGACGGCATCCAGTGCCTCGTAGGCTTGTGCGAAGTCGCACGACGCCATCTTTTCTTCGGCTTCTTTTTGTTTCGCATTGCATTCGTCGCCCGAACAAGGCTTGGTTTCAGGCTGCGTGATTTCACCAGGTTGGGGGTCATTCGGCTCTGGCTGAGATTTGTCGTCTCCGCATCCGGCGAGTCCGATGGCGAGCATGGCAGAAAGAATGAGTGACCAGGATTTTTTGGGCATCAGCGTTTCCTTTAAATTCTTCAAGAATTTCAGTGGTTTAGGTCGACTTGACCGTTAGACCGGGTCTTTTGATAGCATTTGAAATGCCTAAAATCAAATTTCGGAATGCCGTCTATCGCTCTTCCGCACGCGTATGGCAACGCCATAGCGTGCGGTGCAAGGCGTATCGGCCGTAGGCCGATAGCCGCGCAAATGGATATAGCGAGCCGTAGGGGCGTGGTCTCAGACCCGCCCCTAGGCGAGCACACGGCGTATCGAGATAGCCGTGCCCGTAAATATATAAATCTTTATAATCTACTTTTTCGTCACGCCGTCGCCGTAAATGGTTTTCCAGTCATTTTTCATCGAAACCGGAATCCAGCCACTATTTTCGCAAAGAGCTTTCATCTTTTCAGCTTTCGCCAGATTGCCATTTTCGCGTTCGGTGTCATCGGCGAGCAACATAAATGCTTTGCTCTTATAGGGATTGTTCGTGATGACGTATTCCGCCATGCTTGCGTCGCCCGTGCTGTTGCCGAATGACAGAACCGGCTGCTGGCCGATTTCCTGCGCAATCACAGCGACTTTGTTCATTTTAAGATTCTTTACAATAAATACTTTGCTTCTAACCAGTTCATCATAGGAACGATAAACATAGTTGAGATTGTCGTGAGCGGGATCGTCGGATACCGCCTGGCCTTTGGCGATAATCCAGCCGTCTGAACCGATAATCTGGCTGTTTGGAATGTCTATTTTACCATCGACGATGGCCCGCACCTGAAGACGATCCGTTCCACTCACGATATAAACCGTAAACTGATTTGCCTGAAGATAATCGATAACTTCGAGCATCGGTTTATAAAATGATTCGCCTCGTTTCATGCCGTTATATCCCGGCGCGGGCTGCGACAGAAATGCCTGAACATAGCGCTGATATTCGGGCAGTGTCATGCCGGCAAACACTTCCATATAGGCCGTCTGGTGTGCGACATCCAAACCATCCGGCGTTATGCCGGTCTCGTTTTGCTGCAAAATCTGGTTTGCAATATCGATTTGATGCTGCGTGGCGAGATCTTTATAATCGGGATCCTCGAGCACGCGATATACATAAATATTATAATCGAGATAATTGGGATCGGTCTCGCAAACCAATGTCCCGTCGAGATCAAAGACCGCAATGCGTTCTTTGGGCGGAATATAATCCGCGCCTTCTTTCGTTATCGTATTGATATAATTTATAAGTTCTTTTCTGGCAACAGCGTCGTCATTCCAAAGCGAAAGCGCAGTTTCTCCAGCCAATGCAGGGGAACTCGTGGAAGTCGATTCGGTTGTATTGCCGTCGGCGTTGCAAACGATATTCTGGCAGATGCACTGATTGCCGCTCACCTGGCAGCCGCTAGAAACAC
>JAZODZ010000004.1:0-4372 GCA_045597285.1 Myxococcota bacterium | reverse complement strand
AGGCTGTCTATAGGATCCATCCAGACGGACATTGAGCTGGGGATTATCGTTCAGAACAGTTTGTGTTCCCGCAATAATGCCATCGTGCCGCGCCCGTTCCCGATGAACGTCTTCTCGCGCTATTTTTCCCGTAATCCACTGGGAACTGCCCGTTCTCGTGGCGGTACGTCCATCCGCAGTCATTGCCCATTTGGCAGTCACAAAGGGACGTTCGAACTGCGTGCGGGTAAAAAAAGCCTCGTTAAGTGCCAGAAGTTCTTTTTCGCAGAAACCGACAACGCATTCGATGCCGGCATCTTTCAACCTTTGAATGCCGCTTCCTCGCACGCGTTCATCGGAATCGACCGTCCCGATGTAACATTTGCGAATGCCGGCCGCGATAATCGCTTCCGTACACGGAGGCGTTTTCCCATAATGGTTGCAAGGCTCAAGCGTGACGTACAAATCAGCGTTTCGGACATCCATTCCACGCTGATGCGCGTTCCGAAGAGCTTCCACTTCGGCGTGGGGCGTTCCCGAACCATGATGATAGCCGCGCCCGAGTTCCACACCATCACGGACAATGATGGCACCCACCATTGGATTGGGATGTGCACTCCAGCCGCACTTTGCGGCTTCTCGCATGGCCTCGAGCATCCATTCTGTATCGTTCATTAACTCGCCATTAATTGTTCCCGTCGGGAACTGAAACCCAATGAGATTGTTTACTTTTTCAAACTTGCAAAAGGATTGTTGCTGAACTGGCTTCGGTTATCCTGTTTTGCCTTTTTCGGCTTATCCTGAGAGCGGTTTGAACCCCGTCCTGCACCGGCAGACGCGGGCGCGTTCTGTGATTTAGCCTGCAAATTGCAGCTCAGGGAAATCCGTTTTCTGGCGACATCGACTTCGAGCACGCGCACGCGTACCGAATCGTTCACGCTCACGACCTCGGAAGGATTGCTGATGAAGTGATCGCACAATTCCGAGATATGGACGAGACCATCCTGATGCACGCCGATATCGACAAAAGCCCCGAAATTCGTCACGTTGGTCACGATTCCGTTCAGAATCATGCCGGGTTTGAGGTCGTCAATCGTCCGAACATCGTCGTCGAATTTGGGCGGTTCGAACTGCGCACGCGGGTCGCGTCCCGGCTTTTGAAGTTCGGACACGATGTCATTGAGCGTCATCAGACCGACATCGTCCGAAACGTATTTGGACACATTGATTCTGGATGCAAGAGCCGTGTTGCCCACGAGATCGCGCACGGAACACCCCATATCGGCCGCTATTTTTTCGACGAGTTTATAGCGTTCCGGATGGACAGCCGAGGCATCGAGGGGATTGTCGCTTTCGCGAACACGGATAAACCCTGCCGCCTGTTCGAAGGTCTTGGGGCCTAGCCCGGAAACCTTCAGCAACTGGGCACGAGAGACGAAATTCCCGTTGTTTTCGCGGAAAGAGACGATCTTCTTTGCCATGGAAGGCCCAATTCCCGCGACATATTTCAGGAGTTCGGCGGAAGCCGTATTGAGTTCCACACCAACGCGGTTGACGCAGCTTTCGACGACTTCTTCGAGTTTCCGTTTGAGCAACGGCTGATAGACATCGTACTGATACTGCCCGACACCGATGGACTTCGGATCAATCTTCACGAGTTCTGCCAACGGATCCTGAAGTCTGCGGGCAATCGAGATGGCACCACGAACCGTCAAATCGAGATCCGGGAATTCTTCTCTTGCCAGGTCAGATGCCGAATAAATGCTCGCGCCGGATTCGGAAACCATGACGACGTATGGGCGTTCCGCTTCGGGGATATCGTGAACGAGTTTGCGCACGAAGGCTTCGGTCTCGCGACCAGCCGTGCCGTTGCCGATGGCAATGGCACGCGAAGGATGGCGCTTCATAAAGGCGAGCAATTTGATACCAGCTTCGTCCTGCTTGCCGACTTCCGGGAAGATCGTGATATTTTCGAGGAATTTACCAGTCTCGTCGAGCGCGGCAACCTTACATCCCGTGCGAATGCCGGGATCGATGCCGATGACGGCGACGGCACCAAGCGGCGCTGCCAAAAGCAGGTTTTCTGCATTTTTGGCAAAGACATCCACGGCCTCGCGATCCGCGTTCTGTTTAAGTTCCACGCGGACATCCGATTCAATGCTCGTCATCAGAAGCCGTTCAAACGCATCCTGGCACGCTTCGACGAGAAGCGCCCCAAACGGGCTTTCGGAATCACATTTCATCAGGCTCGAAATATGGCTGACGGCCGCATCTTCGTCTATCTCGATTTCGGCACGCAAAAAGCCATCGCGCTCACCGCGGCGAATCGCCAGGAAATTGTGCCCCTTGCAGCCTTTTACGTTCATCCGATAATTGTAATACTGCTCGAACTTCGACCGCTCCTCACTGGCTTTATCCGTCCCTTCCGACACGATGACGCCACTTTCGGTCATAAACTGGCGGAGGTAATCGCGTATTTCCGCCTTTTCAGAAACGGTTTCGGCGACGATGTCGCAGGCACCCTTGAGCGCATCGGCGATCGTCTCAATGCCTAGATCGGGCTTGATATAATCGGCGGCAGCCGATTCGGGAGAACTCGTGTGCGTCTGTGAAAGGATGAGATTTGCCAGACCTTCGAGGCCTTTTTCACGCGCAATCATGGCTCTCGTGCGACGTTTGGGCTTGTACGGCAGATATAAATCTTCGAGGACTGCTTTCGTCGTCGCCTGCATGATCTGAGCTTTCAGCTCGGGCGTCATTTTTTCCTGTTTTTCGATCTCTGCGATGATCGATTCACGGCGTTCCTCGAGCTCGTTCAAATAACCACGTCGTTCTTCGATCGTGCGGATTTGAACTTCATCCAAACCGCCGGTTCGTTCCTTTCGATAACGGGCAATGAAGGGAACCGTGGCGGATTCATCGAGCAATTCAATGACGGCGGTCACGGCGGTTTCGGAAAGATTGAGTTCGGCAGCAATGGCCTTGCTAAGTTCCTGTTTTGTCAGCATGGACTTTGTTTATCCTGAATGTGTTAAATAAAAATAACGAGCCCCAAAAGGGGCTCGAATGGAATCAGACGTCGGTCGGACGCGCCCGGCGTGTACGTCGGGTGCGCGTGCGTTCCGCAGATTCACCTGTTTCAATCATTTCTACCGTTTCTACCGATTCCTGAACGGGTTCGGGCTTGCTTTCAGCCTCGATAACCTGCGGTTCGGACTTTACCTCGGTTGCGGCATTGCCAGAAACGGCATGACGTGTGCGACGCACGCGCCGCGCAGTCTTTGTCGTCTCCTTGACGGGCACGATTTCGTCATTTTTCATCCCGTCCATGATCTTCTTGAACTCCGCAGCCTCGGCCTGGAATTCATCCGTAGATTTGCAAAATTCACGAGCTGTCGAAACGGCTTTTTCTTCGTCTGCTTTGGCTGCGTCGCCAGCATTCGATGCAATTTCCGACATGATGTTGTTGAATTCCTGCGCGGCCGCATTGAAATCTTCCGTCGCATCGCTGAACTGTTCGACAACTTTCTCGTTGATTCTGTCGATGAGTTCATTCGTGGCATTCAAATCACGGCGCATTGCCGGACGCGTCTTGCGAACACGGCGAGTACTGCGATTTGCCTCAGCATGGGATGCATTCAGCAATTCAACAGCATCCAGTCTGGGTTTGTCGATGGCTTCCGGCTCACGGATGTCGATCTTTTTCTCAACTTCGACGGGTGCCGGTGTTTCAACGACCTCTGCCTTGACTTCGGCTGTTTCCTGTACCGCAGGTTTTCGCGTAGACCGCGTTCTGCGCGTAGCGCGTTCACTTCTACGGACGTTGGCAGGTTCTGCCGCCTGTTCCACAACTGGCGCATCGACAGGTGCCGCAACGGCTTCAGCAGCTTCAACCGGTATTGCCACGGCTTCGACAACCTCGGCAGGTACCGCAACGGCTTCGGCAGATTCGGACTGAATCGCCCGACGCGTCTTGCGAACGCGACGCGTTCTGACGATCAAATCTTCCACCGGTGTTTCAACGGCCACGGAGGCATCGTCTGTGGCCGCTGAGGCAACATCCACTTCCGGCGTCACTTCGACCATACCACTGCCCTTGACTTCGGGAGATTCGTCCATCGACGGTTTAACAGTTTCTGCCACTTCGACGACGGCTTCGTTTTCGGGACGGATCCGGCGCGTTCTGCGAACCCGGCGAGCACCTTCTCGATTCTCAGAAACAGCGACATCACTTGTTTTTTCGGCTTTTTCTTCAACCGTAACAGGCGTAGCTTCGACTGGCGCAACCTCGACAGGCTGAGCGTTGACGCGTGTCCGTCGAACATTGCGAGCCGATTTCACCGCCGGTATTTCCTGCGTAATGGCATTCTCGAGTTCAGTCGTATCCTGTGGC
>JAZODZ010000003.1:0-29674 GCA_045597285.1 Myxococcota bacterium | reverse complement strand
CGACGTTTTCCCCACACCACGCGATCCCGTAAACAGAAACGCATGCGCCACACGGTTCTGCGCAATCGCGTTCCGCAACGTCACGGCAATATGCTGCTGCCCAACCAGATCCGCAAATGTCTGCGGTCGCCACTTCCTCGCTAAAACTATATACGATGCCATTCAACCCTCCACAAAGGCGGGGCAGTTTAACCTATTTTAAGCCCATGTAAATAACTATTCAGACACGAATGGCGTTTCTGAATTATGTGATCGAAATAAGGCAGTAGGCAATAGGTTGCAATGATGTTAATTCTTTGTTTTTAGTAAATTCTTCAGTCCTCTTGAGATAGATAGTCGAGAAAGACATCATTTCTGCGGGACGCGTCCCTTAGTTGCTCTGAACAGTTACTGCTGTCTGGATGGTTGGCATCTCTGTACATAAATCGGTCGATGAAGTAGACTCATTGCCGTGAATTGAAGGCAAGACTCCGGATTGCCAGAGCGTTAGTAACCGCAAATAATCGAGATTCGTTATGCTTCCAATCATTCCCATTGTTGTCGCCGTGGCTTCGGCAGCCGCTCTGATTCATCGCAAGTACAAGAGAGATGAAAAACAATACGGCTTCGATAGATTGGTTCGGTATGTTAAGAGCAAGGAGATTCCAATAGACAGCGATGGCAAGTTTAATCCCGATACCTTGCTACCCAATGGCATGCCGTTACTATTCGATGTCATGGAGGATGCGGAACTGTTATCCTGTCTTCTGGAATATGGTGCGAATCCGAATATTTGCGATACCAAGGGTGTTCCCGCCATAATCTACGCTTCGGCTGAACCAGACCTGGAAAAAAACATAGGGGTTTTGCTGAACCATGGTGCCAATCCCAATGCCATGGATTCAGAGGGAAAAACGGCGGTTTTTTACGCACGGTCGGACACTGCATTGGATTTGCTTTACAATGCGGGGGCGGACATTAATGCCGCGGACTGTTCTGGCAGGACTGCACTCATGTGTGCCGTGTCAGGGGGGCAGGGGTTTGACCATCTCATTGCACTGGGAGCCGATGTCAATGCCTTAGATAATAACGGGAAGAATTCCGTTTTTTATGCAACGGCAGACTGGATACTCCAGAAACTGAAAGAGGCTGGTGCAGAGTTCAACGTCGTGGACAATACCGGTAAAACGCCACTGTTTTATTCCTTTGCAACACACACAACAGAAAAATTAGTCGAATTCGGTGCCAATGCCAGAGCACGGGATCGGGATGGAAGGACTGTCTTTTTTTACATTGGGGGGGAAGAGGATTTTCCCATTGTTCGGAAATTAGAATACAGGGGACTCGATATTCACATAGCTGACAACAATGAACAGACAGCTCCCTATTATGAATCATATAAAAAGTATTATAAATCAAGCTCATCAGTGCTTTATAAAGGTGTAAATGAAAATAATATCAATGAAGTTAAACTGGCACTTAGCAATGGCGAGGATCCGAATATATGGGATCCTGATGTAAAGAGCTGGTCAATGGTACATCTGGCAATACATCGCCAAAATCCAGAAATGATAGAACTGTTAGTCAATGCGGGGGCTGATATCAATGCCAGTAACGACGGTATTCCTCCACTTTGCAAAGCTGTATATAATAATAATGTTCCGTGCTTTAAAAAACTGCTCGAACTCGGCGCAGATCCTGAACTAGCTGCGCTCGCTGTAAAGTATTGTGGAAGTTTGGAAATTAAAGAGATTTTTATCGAATATTATAAGGGGGATTCGTTATGAGTGGTTTTATCGAAATAAGGTAGCAGGCAGTAATGATGTGAAACCGTTGATTTATTAGTGGCTCTTTTTTGGCCGTGCCTATTGGCATACGGCACGGGCGCACGCCTATTTCATACGGCGTGCGCTGTTTGGGGGAATTCAACAGATTACAGTTCGGCCAATGAAGATGCCGTCCTCATTCGATGCAGACGGGCGTTTCCGGATGCAAGACGGCGATTGCGTTCTTCGGGATCCACACGGATTTCGAGGACGTCTCCTCGGCGGATTTCGAGAACTTCGCCTTCCGGATGTTCCAAGCGAGGCAGTAGTGTCAGCGGAACCGTGAGCCTGCCGTTCGGCGTTTCGAGTGTCGCCTCGGTGTCGGAAATGCGTTCGATCACGGCATATTCTGCGGGTTCGGAATAATCTTGTTTGGTATCTGTCGATCCCATGCCCATGAAACCAGAGAAAAGAACTGCCAGAAGGTTCAACCACGCATGTGTCATATTCCAGTCCTCCATACAGACGGTCATCGTGCGGTGAAACGACGCGTTTCACTTTTCGACAAGATGATGACGTTAAAAAAAATTTGTGACACCCGAGGTGAAAAAATATTTTGTATCAGAATATATCTACTTGGGTTTATGAGTCAGTTGAACGGGAATAAAGCAGTGGGAGAGGTCGCCACAGGCGACAGAAGGGACGTCATCTGAACTGCGACAGATGGCGGGGGATGGCAAATCTGTACATAAATCGGTCGATGAAGTAGACTCATTGCCGTTAATGGATGGCAAGACTCCGGATTGCCATAGAGTGAGTTACCGCAAATAATCGAGATTCGTTATGCTTCCAATCATTCCCATTGTTGTCGCCGTGGCTTCGGCAGCCGCACTGATTAGTCGCAGGCACAAGAGTAATGAAGACCAACTCGGCATCGATAGATTGGTTCGGTATGTTAAGAGCAAGGGCGTTCCACTAGACAGCGACGGCAAGTTTAATCCGGATACTTTGCTTCCCAATGGCATGCCGCTGCTATTCGAGGTTATGACGGAAGCGGATGCGGAACTGTTATCCTGCCTTCTGGAATATGGTGCAAATCCGAATATTCGCAATGCCTGGGGCGTTCCCGCCATAATCTATGCTTCGGCCACCCCAAACCTGGAAAAAACATAGGGGTTTTGCTGAATTATGGAGCCAAACCCAATGCCATGGATTTAGAGGGAAAAACGGCGGTTTTTTACGCACGGTCGGACACTGCATTGGATTTGCTTTACAACGCGGGGGCGGACTTTAATGCTGCTGACTGTAATGGCAGGACTGCACTCATGTGTGCCTTGCCAAGTTCATGTGGATTTGACCATCTCATTGCACTGGGGGCCGATGTCAATGCCGTAGATAATGAGGGAAAAAATTCCGTTTTTTATGCATCTTTAGACTGGAAACTTCAGAAACTTAAAAATGCCGGTGCAGATTTCAACGTTGCGGACAATACTGGTAAAACGCCACTGTTTTATTCCTTTGCAACACACACAACAGAAAAATTAATCGAATTCGGTGCCGACGCCAATGCCCGGGATAGGGATGGAAAGACTGTCTTTTTCTACATTAGGGGGGAAGAGGATTTTCCCATTGTTAAGAAATTAGTGGAATGGGGACTCATAATTGGCTTCGATAACGATGGACAGACAGCTCCCTATTATGAATTATATATAGAGTATGCTGAAAAACGATATGGAGGACCTCTTTATAAAGCTGTAAACAATAACGATGTCAATGCTGCTAAATTGGCGCTTAGCGAAGGTGCGGATCCGAATATCTGGCATCCAATTGCGAAGGGCTGTTCAATGCTTCATCTGGCGGTTCATAACAAAAACCCAGAAATGATAGAAGTGTTAGTCCGAGCAGGCGCTAATATCAATGCCAGTCGCGACGGTTCTGCTACTCCTCTTACTCATGCTATATATGATAATGAAATACCGTGTATTAAAAAACTGCTCGAACTTGGTGCAGATCCTGAACTTGCAGTGATTGCAGTAGAGTATGGCGCGAGTTTGGAAATAAAAGAGATTTTTAAGGAATATTATAAAGAAGACCTGAATAAAAATCCAGTTTCAGCTATCAGCAAAAACTGGATTTTTCGCGTTCCCAAGAATATTAATTATTAGAGTTTCCTAAAGAATAATTCGTTATTATGAGGTCTTATCGAAATGAGGGGATATACATCAATCCACGGTATTTGAGTGTGTTAAGATTGGCCGTCTGGCAAAAAGCGTGCGGTGTATATGGCACAATCGAATGCCAACTTTTGATATACTGCGATTCGTCAACACGGCTCGAAACCGTGATTACCACAGGAGAATTGATATGTCGCCAATGATGCAGCGAGCAATCGCAGAAATACACGAACTCAACGAAACACAGATTACACGCGTTCTTCAGCTCATAGCCGATATGAAGGCGGAACCACAGAATTCCGATGAACCGAGTTCATCCGAGGCATTGGATTGCGATTCGATGGACGAATCAGACCGTCTGTTCTATTCCGAAATCAATGTCAAGTTTATCCTTGAAGGAGTTAAAGCTGCCAATGAAGGTCGATTGATTCCACATGAACTCATAGAGGTAGATTGATGCACAAATTATGGACAGATCAGGCGTGGGAAAGCTACCTCTACTGGCAAACTCAGGATAAAAGGACGCTAAAACGCATCAATGAACTCATCAAGGATATTGAACGAAATGGTGCGTTGACAGGTATTGGCAAACCCGAACTGCTACGAAATAATCTTTCTGGGCACTACAGTCGCCGGATTGATGATGTCAATCGACTTGTTTATCGAATTGGAAACGAAGCCACTACGACGATTAATCCTATCCCCCACAAAAAGAAGTGGCGGCGTATTGAGGCTGTGCCGAAATAGCCGCCACAAAAGCCGCCGTATGCCAATAGGCGGCGAAAAATAGTGAAATATTTTGAATCAAATCCCTTAAAACGTTGTATATCCCACTTTTGGTTTGTCGCTCGAAACAGGGTTTTGATTTGGACACGGAACGAAAACAATTTGGACGATACACGCTCAACCGCATGATCGCTCGCGGTGGGATGGGAGAGATCTATCTCGCGCATCTCCAGGGCGTGGCGGGCTTTGAAAAGACGTGCGTCATCAAGAAAATTCGTCCGGAACTGGCGAACGATCCGTCTTTCGTCGAGCGATTTTTGAACGAGGGGCGCACGCTCGTGGCGCTCACCCACTCGAATATCGTCCAAATCTTCGACATGGGCCAGGTCGACGACGACTATTACCTCGCCATGGAATACGTGCCCGGCGAGGATTTGCGCGATTTGATGCGGTGCCAGACGTCCAAATGGATGCCCGTCGGGCTCGTCATTGCCGTGGTACAAAGAGTGCT
Source organism: Myxococcota bacterium (assembly GCA_045597285.1). GTDB lineage: Bacteria > Myxococcota_A > Bradymonadia > UBA4248 > UBA4248 > UBA4248. The sequence goes on along the minus strand of JAZODZ010000003.1, from coordinate 24,518 downwards.
GCAGGGACTCAGCTATGCCCATCGCGCCGTCGATTCAAACGGGCAGTCTCTTGGCATTGTCCATCGCGACATCAGCCCGTCGAATATCCTGATTTCGACCGAAGGCGAGGTGAAGCTCATCGATTTTGGTATCGCGAAGGCCAAGACGATCGAGAGCGTGAGCGGCGTCGTGCAGGGCAAATTCGCCTATATGAGCCCCGAACAGGCGCGTGGCGAATCGCTCGACTGCCGCACAGATATTTTTTCGCTCGGCATCGTGCTGTATGAAATGCTGACGGGAATCCGGCCGTTCGAAGGTAATTCGGATTTACAGTCGCTGGAGCGCATAAAAAACATCGAACCCAAGCCCATCCATGCCCTGCGTCGTGATGTCGACAACGAGTTCTCGGCCATACTCGCCAAGGCTCTGGCCAAAGACAGGAATGAACGGTACCAGACGGCGGATGAACTCTACGATGCCATCCAGGAATACGCTAAGCAGAACGGTTTTAACGACGGCCAGCGCGAAATCGCCGCCTATTTCAGACCGCTCATGCAGGCCGACGCCAAACCCACGGGCATGGAAGACGCCCTCGATGCCATGCTCGAAGCCCAGGCCATGGCGAACCTGACCACAGCGACGCGGACTATCACCGGAAAGAAGCCATCGGAGTCTTCGGAATCCTCTGGGAATGCTACGAATGCCGACGATTCCGGCCATCGAGTGGCTGATTCTGAACCCGACGACAAACCGAATGGAAACGCCGTCCTGGCGACCGATACCACCAATTTCCCATCATCGTCTGGCAGCCTTAAATCGGTCAGTCGCGATGATTCCGAAAACGTCAAAAACGCCGTTCCGGCGGACGAAAGCGTCCATCCCGTATCGTCCGGCAACCATTCCTCGGTCAGCCGTGAAGCCGCCGAAGCCGCCGTTTTATTGGCCGAAAGTCGACATATCTCGTCATCAGAGATTGCCAAAATATCCCTGACAGAACAGGCCGATTCTTTGGGCGACGCGCCCGCCATTACCAATCGCGATTTGCGGCACGCCCGCATGAAACTGCGAATCCGTTATGGGCTCGGCGGCATTCTGTTTTTCTGTATTCTTTGTGCCATCGCGTTTGTCATTTTCCTGAACGTCAATTCCACGGATAATCCCGGTGAATTGAGAGAAAAACTTCAAAATCTGGCGCAAAAAAATGCCGACCCTGTCCGCGAAAAATCCGTCTGGCAGAATCCAAACCTGATTTCACAAATGCCCAGAATGTTCCAGCGCGGCATTCCGTTCAGCCTGATTACCGAACCGGAAACGGCGACGATCTATATCATCGAAGGCGGATACCGCAAGCTCCAGGACAAAAGCGTCATTATCCTGCCGGATCGCGATGTCGAAATTGCCATCCAGGCACCCGGATACGAGACGTGTATTTTTCAGGTTTTCTTCAACGATGACAACAAACAGGATTTCGAAAATATTTCATGGCAGAACTGCCGCGCCATCACGACAAATTTCTCCGTGGAACATCAGCGAATCGAAGTCTTTGTCAGCCTTAACCCGATCCGTCCATCGGCTGTCATTAATGCGCCAAATCCGAGCAATTCCAACGTTCTCAACGATGTCGATACGACTGATCACGATGAGCTGAAACCAGTCGAATCGCCTTCCGAACCGCAGAACAAGGCGCAAATTGCCAAAGACGCCAAACCTGCCAATTCCGAAAAGTCTAAACAGGACTCGACGGACAAGACGAACCGCAGCAATCACAAAACTGCCGATAAAAAACAAACCAAACCGAGCAATACGATCAAGACTTCATTTAAATCGAACGTCGCGGGCAATATCATCATCGCGGGCCAGACGCATCATCTCCCGGCCGAAATTGAAAGCACTGCCGGCACTTCGTGGAAAATCGTGCCCGAAGTTTCGGGAAGAAAAGTCGCCGTTCCCGCCAAGGGCACTTTCTCCGACAAGCCGATCGACGTCTCGTTCTGCAATGCAAACGTCGGCATTAAACAGTATTTCGTCAGCGGTGATCCGTCGCCGTACCAGTTGTCCGATATCTATATCGACGGAAGCAAAGTCGCCACGCACCAGGACTCCGTACAGCTCGTGCTCCCGTGTGGCACGCATCAGCTCGAAGCCAAAATTCACGAGGGAGACGTCCGCCTGCACGGCAAGATGTCGATTTCAGTCCGTCCCGATCAAAAGAATGTCTTCCCGCTCAGCCTAAACGAAGAAAAATAATGAACCGCATACTTTTACCGATTATAGCTTTCATGCTTCTCACAACGGCCTGCAAAACGACTGAAAATCAGCCGCCGGCCATTCCTGATTCGCCCGCCCAAACAGCCGATGTGAGCGCAGAAACAGCCGAACCCACACTCGCCCCATCCGCAAACACACCTCAGACAGAAGGAGAAACCATCGTGAAAACTGATGAACAGATGACTATCGACGATCTCGGATTCCAGACCGACACATTTACGACGGCTTCGGGAAAAACCGTCGCATTCCATTGCATCAAGCACGGAAGCCTTCGAATTCAATACGACGGCCTCGAATTCCAAATCGATCCGGTGGAAAAACTCGACGGAAACGACACCGATTATGCAAAGTTTCCCAAAGCCGACTACATCCTTGTCACGCATGAACACTACGATCATCTCGACAAAGATGCCATTGCCAAACTCGCCAAAGACGGCACCACGATTATCACCAACGGCAACTGCGCCAAACAACTCGGCCGCGGCGAAATCATGGCAAACGGCGATTCAAAAATCCTTCGCGACGACATCAAAATCGACGCGGTTCCGGCTTACAACACGACGCCGGGACACACCAAATTTCATCCGAAAGGACGCGACAACGGCTTCGTCCTGACGCTCGACGGCTTCAGAATCTATATCGCCGCCGATACGGAAGACATCCCTGAAATGGCCGCTATCAAAGATATCGACGTTGCCTTCATGCCGTGCAACCAACCCTACACGATGACGCCGGCACAACTCGCCAAAGCTGCCGCCGTCGTCGCCCCCAAAGTCCTGTTCCCATATCACTTTAGCGCGACGCCACAGGACGAAATGAAATCCGCTCTCAAAGACCTAAACCTCGATCTCAGAATCCGGAATTACCAATAAGATCCTGCATTTTTACGGGGCCGAGGATCAGTGCCAACGCCCCGCGATCTTACAACCGCACAATTCGCATCGATCGCCCTTTAATCCTGCCATTGCAATTCGATACCCTGTGCGCCTGACCAAAACATTCCGACATTGCGGACATCGCGTATCGGCCGTAAGCGCCACATTTCCGGGATAGACGTAGTGCAGACCGGCCTCGTGTGCCAATGCGCACGCCATCTCTATCGTTTCTGCCGGTGTCCTCGCGATATCCATCGCCTTGTGCGCCGGATGAAATGCGCTCAGGTGAACCGGCACATCGCGGCCCAAATGCTCGACAATCCACGCGAATTCGTTTTCGAGCATCTGCCGGCTGTCATTGATGCCGGGGATGATCAGCGTCGTGATTTCAAGCCAGAAATCGGGCAGGCTGTGGAGGTATTCGAGCGTTTCGAGAACCGGTTGCAGCGTGCCGTTGGCCCAGCTTTTATAAAATTCGTCCGAAAATCCCTTCAAATCGACGTTCGCGCCGTCGATATTCTCGAACAGCCATTCGCGCGTCTTTTCGGTCGCGTAGCCCGCCGTCACGATGACGTTTTTCAGCCCGGCTGCACGCACGTATCGAGCTGTCTCGGCCACAAATTCGCCCCATACAATCGGTTCGTTATAGGTGTAGGCCACGACGGGGCAGTTGTAATTGACGGCTTCGGCGACGATCCGTTTCGGCGGCAGCCTGAACCCGCCCTCGGCTTTTGCCCGCGAAATCGAGTCGTTCTGGCATCCGCGGCACATCAGGTTGCATCCGAACGATCCAATCGAAAGGGCACCACATCCTGGATAAAAGTGGTGCATCGGCTTCTTTTCTATCGGATCGACGTGAATCGAGGACAGCATGCCTTCTTCTGCAAACACGACCTTGCCGTCGCGGGCCGTCCGCACGCCACACGCGCCAAACTGTCCTTCGCAAAGCGTACATGAACGGGGACATATCGGGCATTGAATTCCAGACATTTGCACTCCTGACGAAGGTTTAAGTGGCTTTTATTTTTGTGGTGCGGCTATCTCCTATCGTCGATACGCCGCACGGTGCACGCCTATTGTCATACGGCGTGCAACTCTTTTAGTTTACGATTCGGAAGTGCCCGCGTCGACGTCAGAAGGTTCCGTCACGGCGTCGGAAGGCTCAGAACCACCGTCGGACGGTTCCGCGACGGCGTCGGAGGGCGCTGCGTTGACTTCGTTCTTTGCGGCACAGCGCGTCTTGGAGGCTTCTTTCCAATGTTCAAACAGGTTTTCGAGATGTTGGCGAGCTTCGTCGAGTTTATCCTGCGTCGCAACGTTCACGCTGATAAATTCGGCGCTGAACCAGTTATTTTCCATCTGCTCGATAAGAATCGTTTCGGAAATGACTTTGATAAACGTCGTGCCGGATGACTTTTCGCTGTGATAGAGAATTCCTGACTTTTTGTATTGGGTATAAAGCGGAATCAGCTCTGCCGAGAGATCGAATTTAATCGTCAGCCCGTATTTAATCTTGATGTGCATGACAAACGAAGTCTTATCGGGCGTCTCGACGAACTCGTCGCGCTCGATATCCTGCGTCATGTGCGTCGGGCCGATGATTTTTTTATCCGTCAAATCGCTGTACACGTCATCAAGTGTTCCACAGAAAAAGCCTTTTCCTTCGACCCAGACGCCGTCATCGATGCCGCTCTCGATATTGTAAATAACGCCTTCAGCCGTTAAATCCGGCCATGCGACGCGGTCTGCAAAATGCTGCACATCCGCCTGCTGCGGTGTCGGAAGAGGTTCTGCCGACGCATTGTTTTCAGCCCCTTCGGCCACATCATTGGGCGCGGTCTGAACGATGACAGGCTTTGCCTGATTCGCCGCAGTCGTCGCGCATCCGGTAAAAAATACAGCCGCGAACAAGGCTAAAATAACGATTATCGCGAGTTTTGACGCAGTATTGTTCATTCGTATCACTTGTTAATCAAATAATGAGCGGTAACAGCCCCCAACAAGCATTTTGCAGAGTCTTATCGACAATAGGCAGGAGGCAGGAGGCAGGAGTCGCATAGATTGGAGAACATTGTTTTTTAGTAGATCCTGTATGTTCTCTTGAATTGTTCCCCCTCTCCTTTGGAGAGGGGGCAGGGGGTGAGGCAAAAATTGTATCAAATTTGCCTTAAATAAACATTACAAAAAAAGCGGATTCGGACGGAAAGTCACGCCATTGACTTCGACATCCTGCGTCTTGCAGGCAAGTTTTTCAATGCCCGACGGCGTCAAATAGACGACTTCCGGCGTCAGCTCGATATGAAACAGCAGATAAACGCGCTTCGAGATGTCCTGTGCGAACTCGACGACATCGGCGCACGTCGCATTCTGTCGGTTGACAATGGCGAGGCAGTGCTGCGCACTCAGAGCTGCGCCCTTGTAGCCGTAACCTCGGGTAAACCCGGAGTTCTCGATAAGCCATGCGGCCGAAAGTTTTGTCCCGCCCTCGGCAGGAAAACTCGGCATCGGCTTGTGATACTTGAGGATATGCGCTGCATTCAGGCGCTGCGCCTCTTCGTTCGGCACGACGGGATTGACGAAAAAACTGCCGACGCTGTGCGTATTGTAATCATTGGGATCATAGCACATGGCCTTGGAACGCCTCGTTTCGAGTACGAGACGGCGCAGCGCATTCGCATTCTGCGGCTTCGACATCGCGATTTTCTTAAACCCGTGTTCGGTGCATCGCTTACAAGCCGCATCCATGTCAAACGGCTTGAGTCGAAGTGTGACAGACACCACGATCAGCGCGTTATCGGGCGTCTTCAGCGTAGTCTGTCGATAGGCAAATCCGAGCTGATCACGGCTCAAATCCACGATATCACCAGTCACTTTATGGATTGCCACGGCAGAAACGAACGTTTCCGAAATCTCCTGGCCATAGGCACCAATATTCTGCACGAGACTGCCGCCAGCCGATCCGGGAATGCCGCTCAACGACTCGATTCCCCCGAGATTGCGGCGGCACGATTCTTCTACCACGGCATCGAAATCCGCACCGCCATCCATCGTGACGAGCGTCGAACCGTCCTCCTGGTCTTTCCATTCTACGGCATTAAACCGCAGGCGAATGACACAGCCCAGAAATCCATCATCCGAAATCAGCGTGTTGCTCCCGGCGCCAAGGATGAATACCGGCAGCGATTCTTTCTGCGCCATCGTCAGCGCCTCGAGGAGTTCGTCTTGTGTATCGACTTCGATATATTTTCTGGCAGGGCCGCCAATGTTCATCGTGGTATGCGGCGCAAGCCGATGATTTTCGAGGATTTGCATAGGTTTTCTCCAAATGGTTATTTCGTTATGTCATCGACGATTTGAACGGCCTGCGACTGAATTTCGCGGAGATGATCTTCGCCGAGAAAACTTTCCGCATAAATCTTATAAATATCTTCGGTTCCGGACGGACGAACCGCAAACCACCCATTGGGCGCACAAATCTTGAGGCCGCCGATGGGGGCGTTGTTGCCGGGCGCGTTCGTCAGAATGCGGTCGACTTTTTCGCCGGCGAGCATGTCGATTTTAACCATATCCGGCGTGAGGGATCCGAGCAGTTTACGCGTTTTGGCATCGGCGGCCGTTTCGATTCTTCCATAAGCCGGATTGCCGTATTTTCGGACGTGTTCCTGATGTCTGACGGCGGGATCAATGCCCGTCTTCGCAGTCATTTCGGCGGCCAGCAAACAAGGAATAATGCCGTCCTTATCGGTAGACCATACGCCGCCATCGAAATCGAGGAACGACGCCCCCGCCGATTCTTCGCCACCAAACCCGAGGAATTTGGCAAACAGCCCATCGACAAACCACTTGAATCCGACCGGAACTTCATACACATCGCGGCCAATACCGGCGCAGACGCGATCGATGAGCGCACTCGATACGAGCGTCTTCCCCACCTTCATATCCTTGGGCCACCGAACTCGCGTGGTATAAAGGTACTCGATCATCACGGCGAGGTAGTGATTCGGGTTCATCAAACCAGATCGCGTGACAATGCCGTGTCGGTCGCCGTCGGGATCGTTGGCAAAGGCGAGGTCAAATTTGTCCTTCATGCCGATGAGCGAAGCCATGGCATAGGGCGACGAACAATCCATGCGGATTTTGCCATCGTGATCGCGCGTCATAAACCCGAATGACGCATCGATATACGGCTGCGTGTTCGTCATGTTGAGCTGGTACATCTCGGCGATTTCATTCCAGAAATCGAGCGTCGAACCGCCGAGAGGATTCACGCCGAGATGAATGTTCGAGAATTTGATGGCATCCATATCGATGATGCTTCTCAGTTCGGCGCAATAGGGACGGATGTAATCTTCTTCATGGATATGGACGTTTTTGCGCGAAGCCCCGAGAACGACGCGGTTCACGGCATTGTTGTTGTCGCGCAGGATTTCGTTGGCCCGATCCTGGATCCATTTGGTCGTGGATGTGCCGGCAGGCCCTCCCGACGGCGGATTGTATTTGAACCCGCCATACATCGGCGGATTGTGCGACGGCGTAATGATAATGCCATCGGCACGGCTGTCATCCGTGTCGCTCAAACCCTTGTTATGCCTCAGAATGGCGTGGCTGATGACAGGCGTGGGCGTGTATGTAAAGCCGCTCTGGACGACGACTTCGACGCCGTTGGCACACAAAACCTCGAGTGCCGTGATAAACGCCGCTTCCGAAAGCGCATGGCTGTCCATGCCGATATAAAGCGGCCCGCGAATGCCTTCTTTTGCACGATATTCGGCAACAGCCTGGCTGATCGCCTGAATGTGCATCTCGTTAAACGACGCCTTGGACGAAACACCACGATGACCGCTCGTGCCAAACGAGACATGACACGCCGGATCACTCATGTCCGGACGAATCGTAAAATAATCGGACATCAGACGCGGGATATTCGTCAATTCCTGCGGATTTGCCAACTTGCCTGCTTCACTGTGAATCGCCATGAACACTCTCCTGTATCAATCACGCGTTTAAGAAAAACATCGACATAACGGCGTGGAATATCCATCAAAAGCAGTGCCGGCGTATTGAGGCTGCAAGCCGAAATAGCCGACACAAAGGCCGCCGTATGCCAATAGGCGGCCCCCAAACTAGTTCAATTCATTCTGACATTTTGCCGAACAGCCGTCACCGTTGACGAGATTGCCGTCGTCGCATTGCTCATTATGCGTGACCTGCCCATCGCCGCAATGTGGCCCAAAGGTACAATGCGTCGTGCAGCCATCATAAAGGTCGTCGTTGTTCTTGTCACCGTTGTCACACTCCTCGCCCACAGACACGATGCCATCGCCGCAAAGCGCACTGCACTCGGATTTACCGGTATTCAGGAAGCCGTCCAGCGTGAGCTGATATGTCGAGCCCGGCCAGCAACGCTCGGCCTGGAAGAAATGCAGCTCGTAAATGCCGTTTTCATAAATATCGTATGTCTTGTCGCATTTGGTATCGAGCACCTCGCCGTCCAGTTCACAAAGCTCGTTGCTCAATGTGTTGGAATCCGATGTAAAACTCTGCATACCGCCGAGATCGACGAACAGCCGCTTGTTAATAAACGCCCAGACGTCGTCATTGCCGCTAAATGTCAGCGTTTCACCGCCTTTATACTGGAAATACGTGTGCAGCTGCGACGTGAAATTGCCTTCGCTTTCGGCCTTTGGAGAAGCCGATGCCGAGTGATAGCCCATATTCGCAATGGGGCCCCAGTCTGACGCATTAAATCTGTAACAATCGGGATCGCTGGCATCCTGCGTCATCCGGAGCTTCGAATCGATCTGGATATTGACACCGGGAACATAACGATACCAATACCGGAAAGTCCCGGCACAGCTCACATGACTATTAATTTTCGTCCCCGTATTCCTGATCGTACAATTTTTGCTCGCCCAGTCTGAAACGAGCACCATTTTTCCGTCCTCGTCGAGATAATCCTCGACCATGCCGCCGCAACCGGAACCGCCGAATTTACATCCAAAATCCGGATAACCACGACGCGTCGTCCCGGACATACTGCTCGTAAAATACGAACGTTTGGCACAATAGGCCTCGTAAGCCACGATTTCGTCATACAAAGACTTGGTCATAAACCCGCCATTCGGTTCATTGGTGGCATCCCACGAAGCCGGTTCGGCAGCCGTGGTCGACTGGCTCGGATTCCTGAAATCGTAATACGTGATGTCCAAATCGATCGTCGGTGCACTCGCCATATCCCGGAAATCCGTGCAGGTAAAGCCTGTTTCGACTTCGCACTGCTTCGAGCAGCCGTCGTTGCCGATCAGATTGCCGTCATCGCATTCTTCGGCGGGCACAAATCCAAATTCGCACTGGTAGTGATCTTTCAAATCCTGCGGTGTCGTGTACGGGGCATTCTTGTCTTTGTTTGCCTCGGTCTTGCACATCGCCTTGCCGGTACTGTCGCGGCGCGGAATCATCCAGAGCGTAATGCCGTCACCGCATTTCGGGCTGTAGGAAACGATGCCGTATTCATCCGTGTATTCTGTAAACATGAGCTCGCGCTTGCAGCTCGGCGAGCAACCGTCGTTCGGCACCTTGTTGCCGTCATCGCATTCTTCGCCAACATCGCGATAACCGTCGCGGCATTTGCCTGCCACGCATTGATAAACACTATCAATGATTCCGCAGTGATAGCCCGTCTCGATACGGCACTGATTGCAGCCCGAACCCGCCACATTCTTCGAATTGCCCGACTCATCCTTGCCGAGGTCGCACTCCTCCCAGACCTTGTGATCTGCCTCCTCGTCGACCACGCCGTTGCCGCACAAATCGGTGGCATCCTCACAGGCACCGCCAGGATTGACGGGGCATTTGAAATTCTGCTCGATGACGCATGAACTCGAGCATCCGTCGCCGCTGGTATTGTTGCCGTCGTCGCAGGTTTCGCCGGTCTGCACGATGCCGTCCCCGCAATACCCTTTCGTCGTGTCGCAAGTCGTCAGTCCATTTTTGACCGTCGTGCATCGGAATCCTTCCTCGAGCGTGCAACGCGATGAACATCCATCGCCATCGAGGCTGTTCCCGTCATCGCATTCCTCACCATACGCCATGATGCCGTCACTGCAACTCTTTGCCTTGCAACGTCTTCCCGGTTCCTTGCACTCGTATCCCGGATCGATCTTGCCCACAGTACAACCGTCGTTGTCGATCAGATTGCCGTCATCGCATTCTTCATAACCGTCGATATCGAGCACGCCATCGCCATAGACAATCTTCATGCACGCGACGTTCAGACCCTCGCACTCGGTGCAGGCATTCACCGTGACAGGCTTCAGAACACCGTTCTCATCCATCACGTTCTTTTCGACCTGATGCTGGCACTTGTAGCCTTCTTCAATTTTGCACTCGAAGCAGCCATCGCCCGGATCGCGGTTGCCGTCATCGCACAATTCGCCCGGATCCAGCTCGCCATTGCTGCACGTGAGTGGCTCGCACCAATAGACATCGGAACAATCGTACCCATCCTTGATTTCCGTACAATTCAAGCATCCTACGTTATCGCCTTCAGAGCCGATTTCGCAAATCTCGTTGTCGGGATCGAACTCATCGTCGCCGCAACGCGGCCCTAGCTTGCATTCCTTTGTACAGCCACCGTACAGGCCGTCCTCATTCTTGTCGCCGTTGTCGCACTCTTCACCATGTTCCTTGTCGACATTCCCGTCGCCGCAATAGTGCGTAAAATGGCAGGTATCGTCGCAAAGCGGGTTGCCATCTTCATCCAGGCCATACGCGGAAAACTTCTTTGTGTCGCATTCTTCGCCATCATTGACTTCTCCATCGCCGCAAAACAACGATTTGCATGTCATCTTGTGTTTTTTGTCGATCGTGCACACGACTTTGCCGCTTTCCGAACGCCAGATTTCCGTGCCATCTGAAGAATCGACGCGCTTGAAATCGTCGAAGCTCCATTTGCATTTCGCGGTGCATCCGTCCTTGTCGTTCTTATTGCCGTCGTCACAAATCTCGCCATCGTTGACGATGCCGTTGCCGCACAAATCTTCTGGTTTTTCAGGGTTATCGGGGTCGGTGACAGGGGGTATTTCAGGACCATCGGGATTATCGGTGTTGGAATTACCTGTATCATCGCCACACCCCGCGAATGCAAAAAGGCTCGCGCAAATCCATAACAGACATAATTTCGACTTTTTCATCCCCTTCTCCCACTTTTGTACAGAATCATTATTGGCCACAACCGGCCATTCAACGTCACCAATATAGACCAGTTGATACAATCCTTCAATACCTCTCGATTTCGGCAAGGCACAATAAATCATTACGATAGATTAAACATTTACCTCTTGCAGATATGCCCTTTCCCACGGGGAAATGAAGTGATAGGGACGTTTCATGGAACAATTATATAATTTTATTATATATTTATTATTATAATTGCAATTTTATATAGCAAGGCTGGCTATTGTCATACGCCAGCCTCCCGCGCCTATTTCATACGGCGCGGCGCAGGTCTATTGGGCGATAGTGGAATATGACAATACTCAAAAAATCTATCATTATCATATTCAGATTATCATCGCCCAATACGCCCTGCGCATTATTTTTTGGCCTCGGCAGCTTTCTTCATTTCGGCATCGAGCGCTTTGACAGCCACATCGATATCGGTCACGATTTTAGTGAACGTCGAGACGAGTGTCGCATTGGAGTTGTCCGAAGAACTCACCAAAGCGGGTTCGATCATCGCGACCGGGGCGGCACCATTCGGCGTACCGGTGAGCAAAATGGGGATATTTTCCGCGAACTGGTCTTCGACATACATCAACACGTTCATCACGACGACACCGTTGGCATCGGCGCAATTGACAGCATTGATCAGATCCTGTCCGGTGTATTCGAGTGTTTTGGACGTTTCCTTTTGCCAATAGAACGAAGCGAGCGTAGTCGGCTCCACGTCATCGAGCTGACATGCGGCTTCGACGACGAGGCTGATTCTGTTCATGCGGAATTCTTCGGGCAAACTTATCGTCATCTTGATGTTGTCCGTTGCCCCAAACTCGCACACAGCCAACTCGCCCTTGCGACGTGAATTGATCACGAGTGATTTGCCAAAACTAAGCGGATAATTGCGTTTTTGAGGAACGAGGTTGTAGTAGGCTCTTTCGGCACTGCCACGATAGTAAGTGCTAATATCTTCGGTCACAGTCCGTGCCGTGCTCAGGTCGGCGACGTCCATGACGGTTTTATAGGTATCGACAGCGATCGGTTCGCAATTGGGCGATGGAGGCGGTACGGATCCCGGACGCGGCCCATAACCATAGCCTCCCCTGCCAGGATACGCACCAGGACGATGGCATGCCGGATTGGGTTCCATCCGTGGCTCGCCCTTCACGTTGTCGAGAACGATGAGCGCCGAAGCCTTGTTGTTCGTCAATGCAGAAGAGACCTTCGCTATCATCGAATCTTTCTGAAAACTCGTGTAATTGATCGAATCCTGTGTCAAATCCGTCACGTTGTACCAACCGGAACGGTTCAGCATATCGCTGAGCTGATAGGCAAAAGTGTTCAAATGCGTGACATCGTGAGGCGTCGTGAGCGAAACTGCTGGAGAAAACATCAGGACGAGATTCTCGTAGCCTTCCTGGGTATCCCAAAAGACCGGGTACTGCGTGAACTCGACCTGTTTTACCTCTCGAGACGCACCATTGCACGTGGCACCGCCAAAATACTTGATATTCTTATAAGACACCTGAGGTTCCACGACCGTGGGCGTCGCAACTGTCGCGGTCGGCGTAGGCGTCGTCCCACAGCCGAAAGCAAATCCGGCAAACAGAACCAATAATGGCATTAGCTTTCTCATATTTTCTCCTGATCAAAAAACTGAATCGGCTGAACTTCCGATGTTTCGCAACGCGTTAAAACAGCCATTGGGCTGTTCGTTCTAGCACGATACAGACCAGAATAAAAACTTTATTCTATAACGCAGTGATTTACTCAATCCGACGATGCTTCATCGAATGCCCCAAGCTTACTAATCAGCGCAAACCGCGTTTGCGACGTGATACTCAACAACCTGCAGTTATCCGAACAATTACAAATAATATAATACAAAAAAGCGAGCGCCATAGGCGCTCGCTTTATATAATTAAATATATATAAAACTACGGACGTTGTCCCGGTTTGTCAGGACGTTCACCGGGTTTGTCACCAGGCTTATCACTCGGGGGCTGTTCCGATGGCGGCTGCTGTGAGCCACCTTCAACACATTCATATTTCTTGGTGTTGTCGTTCTGTTGGCACGTCGTCCCTTTATCGCAGTTCTTCGTGGCAATTTTGTTGCCTTCACCACAGTAGGTAATGACATTATTCTCACACGATTCCTTGAAATCAGCGTCACAGGTGTCAGACGGTTTCGGTTCGGTTTTATCTTCGACACAATCGAGATAGTGATAGTTATTATCATCAACCCACTGGCAGGATTTGCCACTATCGCATTTGACAGCCCAAATCGTGTTCGTCTGGGCGTTGCAATACTGATAAGCCATTTTATCGGAAGAACAAACGCCGCCTTCACCGACACTGCCACATTCTACGTTCAAGTCGCCAAATTCCGTCGGGTCTTTGATTAGGCAGTCATAGTATTTGAACCCGTCGTTATCGAGTTGCTGACAAACCTCGTTGCTGGCACATTTTACTGTGACCAGTTCTTTGCCGTCATTGCTGCAGTATGTGACAGATTTCTTGTCATTCGCACACTTACCCGCATTCGTGTAAGTGCCGCAGCCGGTCTGTGTTGCGGGTTTGCCCTCGACACAGTCGTAATACTCGGAGCCATCTTCGCCCTTGGTCAGCTGACAGCTCTGGTTTTCCAGGCAGGTGTTTGTCTTGAGCGTGTTATTATCGCAGTAGGAGACCGATTTGCCGCCTTCGCCGCAGACACCCTTAAATGTGACGGCTCCGCAGTCACCGCCGAAGCTGCCGCCTTCGACACAATCGTAAACATCATTGCCATCATCATCCTGGCTCAGCTTGCAGGTCTGACCCTCCTTGCAGGTATTTGTCTTGAGCGTGTTACCATCGCAAAAAGACACCGATTTTCCATCCTTTCCGCAAACACCTTTATAGGTGACATTGCCACATCCTTCCTGCTCATGGTTTCCCGGTCCATCGTGATCACGACCGTTGCGATGATTCTCATGGCATCCGGCAACAAAACAAAGAAGCCCGATGAGACAGAAGCTGAGTAATTTTTTCGACATACGCTCTTTCTCCTTATGTGTGAAAATTAGAAAACACTTTCCCAAGTATTGCCAATTTATCGCTTATTTTCAAATCGTGAACGCCGTGAACTTTTTTCACCACGTCACGCAAGTGCTGAGCTTTTAAGCCACTTTGAAGAATTTATCAAAAAACTACGGCACATTTGCCAATGCGACCATAGTCAGAAAAGGTTAGATAAGAAATTTTTATGCCAACAAATTGTAGTGCGAAAACTTTTCGACACGGCACCGATGATGGTTCTGTCCCAAGGAAACATGTTGCACACCTTCAGCATACTTGTGGTTTTGTTTATGTTTACCCGGGTACGCGGCTGAGGAAGAAACATTTTGTATAATTCATGATGACGTGGATCCCATGCGAGGATCTGGCATCCTCCATGAGACTTCGACAAACCCAATATATATCAACGGGGAGCGGTTCTAATGGGCGTGCATCAAAGAAACGCGCCGCGCGTATGCAATAGCGCGGCGGGCACGCCGTATGTCAATAGGCGTGCCGACATCAAACAAAACAGAATCGTACACGCCAGCGTCCCAAAACGACAATTAAAAAAGGCGCTTAAAACCGCGCCTTTATTTGGTTTAACCCTCTACCAGTAGGCCACGCTGCATGAGCAAAGCCATGGCCATCAAGGCATTGAATGTCGCCGTCGCACGCAGGCCGTCGCCGTATTCAGTGCGGATACCGCCGTCCTCGTCCTGCGCCGCGCCGAGCATATCCATGAGCCGCATCATCATGTCATCGACCTCGGGATAATCCAGCATATTGAGGATCTCGACAATCGCGGAACAATCGTAGGCATCGATCTTTCGCTTGCGAATGAAAACGTTGAGATTGTCCATGGCATCGAGGACGATGCTGCGGTCCGACGACGTCGTGCTCTGCCCCAAAAGAAGGAGCACCGCCCAATATGGATGCGCAGTATCGGAAAACGGCATCTGCATCCACGTCTGACGGATATAACGCACGGCACCCGTCCAGAGATCGGCCGCGCCCATTTCGAGCGCATAGCCCGCCAGACATGCCGTCTCACAGATGCGGAACTGCGCAGGACGGTACCAGTTCGGGCATTTCGGATGGTTAATGACTTCGTTGA
Organism: Myxococcota bacterium; assembly: GCA_045597285.1. Lineage (GTDB taxonomy): Bacteria > Myxococcota_A > Bradymonadia > UBA4248 > UBA4248 > UBA4248. The sequence continues at coordinate 9,025 of JAZODZ010000003.1, read as the reverse complement.
GCTCCTGCCACGTGCCGTCGGGAAGCACCGTCGCTCGCAGAAAGTCGAGCGTCCTGTCGATATGCGGCCCCTCATACTGCTGATGCGCAAACATGATGCGCATGGCCTCGATCGTCGTATGAATCGAACCGATGTCGCCGGTATAATCGGGATCAAGGCCGCCCATGAAGCCGCCGTTCTGGCCGCGGTACTGCTCGAGCACGTCCCAGAAAGCATCGTCATCCACGTCGCCGCGCCAATGCTCGAGGCGAATGTCGTTGATGGGATCGCCGTTCTTGCTCAGAAAATCATAAGCGGCTTCCGCATCAAACGCATGTGCCTGGCCACTTTCGAGACTGTCGTAATAATCGTATGGATGACTCATATCAAAGCCCGTTAGATGTTGAACCACCATTCAGCGGCAATTCCGATGAAATGAACGTATTTGGTATTTCGGAGATAGTCTTGTTCGGGGAACATGAACTGTGCCGCCTCGTTCAGAACGCTGAGCGTGTAATTGAAGCGAATTTCGGGGCGTTCAAGTGGGCCTCCATTTGAGAGGTGGGCAAACCGAACTGCCGGCAAAACCGAAAACTTGAAGATAGAGGCGAGCTCCTGTTTCTGAGTGACCGGGTTAAGGCCGTTCGGCCGGCGAAGCTGCTGGCTCAGCTCGATACCCGGACGAAAATACTGGCCCACGTGGCCGGAAATTCGGATATCCCAGACGCCTTCCACGCCATCGTCAAAATCTTCATCGATGCCGTCAGCGTCTTTGAAATAGCGGACATAACCGCCCAAAAGCATATCGACATAGCCAAAGTTGAAGCCGCCGCTCATCCCAAACATGAAGTTTTGGGCCCCGGCAGCTCTCTTTTCGGTGTCGACGCCAAACGGTATCGCTGATTCGCCATAAGCCGCAAGCCCTTCCGAGTATTTGAGGAAGAGATTGAAATAGCTGTCATTGAGGAAATTCGACATGCCGAACTGTGCACCGATGAGCCAGCCATAGTCAGACGGCAGTTTCGTCACTTTTTCGGGCTGTGTCTCGAGGTATTCGCCTTCTTTTATCGCATGAACCTCGCCATAGAGTTTGGCAACGAACTGCGGCTTTTGCAAATCGTCCGAAATGCCCCAGCGCTGTTCCAGCTTGAGGGACGCGATAAACCGCTGTCTGTCGAGATACACGACATCCGTTTCACCGACAAATCGTTCGCTGGCGACGTCGACGACTTCGTACTGATAATCATTCGTCAGTCGGTTCGTCCCGAAGTGAAGATCGACGTTCGTTCTAGTCTTTTTTCCATGCCAACCGATGCCGCCGCCGTAGGTGTTGAGGTTGTCGAGAGGCCACGTGTCGAGGAGATAGATATCGTCGCCGCGGTACATACGGGAACCGGCCCAGACGACGAAGCCGTCGAACCAAAGGTCGCGGACTTCGGCGTAAAGATTGCGGATGGCGAGCCCTTCATCCCAGTCACCGGTGAAATGGAAGAGCTTTGAACCATCGATTGCGAGCGTCGTGATAACATCAACGGTAGGGCCGTCTTTTTCTTCATACGGCGTGTAGCCAAGCGTCAGCTCGACGTAGCTGGCTTCGTCGACGCGTGGCGAGGGATATACGATACGCGGCTGACGACCGGACTTCATGCCATCCGGGTTCATCGAAGGCTGCACACGTCCATAAGAGCCGAACCAGAAGTGATCCAGAAAATAATTGGACTCCTTCGAGTCTGAAGACATGGCCTCATTTGCAGCGGCTTTGGCATCTTCGGCCTGCTTTCTCACTTCGGCGAGTTCTTTTTCAAGAGCGTCGATTCTGGCCTCAAGCCTCGATTCTGTGTCGGCGAGTTTCCGGTCTGTGTTTGCGCCTTCCCGGGCAGCCGCGTTTGCGATACCTACAGCCTCTTCAGACTGCGGTGCCGGATTCCCGGCAAATATATCTGATGCCTCGACAGAACTGCCATCCTCTGAATCCTGTGCCGATGCAACCGAACAGCAGATGAACGCGGTTGAACACGCAAACAGAATCAACGATTTCCGCATGAAAAGCTCCTCCAACGGACACACGTCGCGGTATCCGGCAAATACTTGGTTGTATCGAACGCGTCGAACTGCAATCAATCCGGCAGGTCATCGCGATTGACTTTCGCCACATGGACATCATCTTCGGTGCCGTCGATGCCATCCGGACCTGAAGACCAGACATCGCAGGTCTGATCATCGATTTTCTTGTACTGGTAGGGTTTACCCCAGGGATCTTTCGGCCAGAAAAGATCATACTTTTCTTTAAGGGCCTTTTTAATGCCTTCGAGGTCAGCCGGGCATTCCTGATATGCGGAACAGATCCCGACGCTGTAATTGAACAGCTGGTTGACGAGCTTGCGTGCCTTGAGTTGGTCAGGCTCGATGCCGCCTTCAAACCGTTTGGTCTGCGCGACATGTTCATATTCACCGACCTGCTGGGGCTCGGCATTTTTCTGTCCGGGAAGGCCTGTCGTTTCTTCGTCGACGTGGACGGGCTTCTTGCCTTCACTTTTTCGCTCCGAACAGCCAAAAGAAAAGGTGGCAACCGCCACAGAACATAACAAAAGGAATAAAAGCCTCAAGCGAAAGTCATGTCCGTGCATGATGCCACCTCCATTGATTAAGGGTCAAATACGGCCAGACGACCGTTGGAGATTACCCTTATTTGCTTTTTTTCACAAGACTCTTGTGAAGGTCGAGCAACTGAGCCACGCGGCGGGTCAACAGTTTGGCGCGATAAGGGGCGTCAACTTTGCCTTTGCAAACGAGGGCGACGATGGCATCGACGAGGGCTTCTTTCGAACCGAAGCTCTTCATCATTTCTTCATGGGCCGCATTGAGTTTCAGAAGCTTGCGGTTGCTGATGGTGCGCACTTTCTTTTCGAAAGCTTCATCGCTCATGCCTTCCGGGCGTTCGATTTTGCCGGAAACGAGTTTGATGAGCTCAGCACGGGAACCGAATTTTTCTTTAACTTCAGCGAGTGGGGACAGTTTCATTTTTAACTCCTTTGTTGTTGCCTGTCTTTACCGCAAATGCACAGCATATACGGGCGGCGGCGCTATTACACGAATTTGAGGATCCGTGCAAGAAAATAATGCCACTTTAAAGGGTGATTCTAAATTACTTGGTTCTATCGAAATGAGGCAATAGGCAGTAGGCAGTAGGCAATAGTTCCATAATCAAGGGTGACGCGGTTTTATCGAAATGAGGCAATAGGCAGTAGGCAGTAGGCAATAGTTCAGTAATCAAGGGATGCTGAATTATCCATCGATTATAAATTATCCAAGTAATATTGATAAATGCGTTTAATTTCGTCGCTGCCGTGAAACCGAACGGCAGACCATGCGGAACTGGGATCTGCCCCTAATTCGAGAAGTTTTTTAAAGCATTCGACTTTATTTCTATAAACGGCTTGTTCAAGAGGTGATGTAGATTGAGTGTTATTATTATTAATATCAGCGCCAGCTTCATATAAAAGTTGAATCATGGCTGGATTATTGGTAACGACTGCCGTATTAATCAAATTCCAACCGGTGCAGTTTTCACTTTGAATTGTTGGATCTGCGCCTAAATCAAGACAATGGCGGGCATCGATTAATCTGTTGCTTATAACTGCATCATAAAGATCGTGGTTTAATTCTTCTTTGCTCTTTGGAGGTTTGCCTCCGGTTAAACGATTAATTTTATTTTTATATTCTTTGTAGCGCGAGTAATAAGCAAACCTATTATCGTTATTATCCCTGGCGTCTAATTTCACTCCATAATTTTCCATCTCAAAAATGGTGGGAAAATCCTCTTCTCCCGTAATGTAAAAAATCGCTGTCTTTCCTTCGCAGTCCCTTGCATTGGGATTGGCACCATATTGCAGGAGATATAACGTGGTCTTGTTGGTGAATGAATAAAATAAGGCCGTTTTTCCACTATTATCGGCGGCATCGAAATTCGCGTCAGCCATTTGAAGCAGTTCCAAATCGCGTTTTGAAACCGCGTAAAACAAGGCTGTTTTCCCATCTTTGTCCCTGAGCTCGGTATCCGCGCCGAGCTTGGTGAGTGCCCAGGTAGTCTTATTCTCGAACGAATAGAACAGCGCACTTTTTTTATCGCAGTCCACGGCATTGATTAATGCACCCGCACCACAGAGTAGTTTTAGCGTATCAGAGTGTTTCGCGTAAAAGATGGCCGTCTTTCCTTCCGAATCCATCGCATTGGGATTGGCACCGTACTTCAGGAGGAGTGAGACAGGTTTTTCCGAGGCATACAACTGAGTCACGGCAAAAATGATGGCAGGAACGCCCTGTGCATTGCAAATATTGGGGTTTGCGCCATACTCGAGAAGTGCCTGGAGCAATTCCCCCCGGATTATGACTTGAAATAATATTGGCATTCCATTGGGCAGCAAGGCATCCGGATTGAAATGCCCATCGATACCGACAGGAATGTTACAGGCTTCGGCATAGGCGAGCAGTTTCTTGTAATCGGCATTTCGAGCAGCTTTCTTGAATTTGCGGCGAATAAGAATGGCGGCGGAAGCTGCGCCGACGACAATAGGAATGAGTGGTAGCATAATGAATCTCGTGTAATTATTTATTGTTCAGGCCTCTCACCGTATATATCGTCGGCGAGTGTTATGAATTCCTATCAGAATACTTCATTGCAAGTTGTTTCATTGCAAGTTGTTTCATTTCTGATGTTCCAGAATATTCAATTGCAATCTCGGCAAGTTTAATATTGGCACCAAGTTCGAGAAGTTTCTTAAAACATGGCATATTCTTATCATAAACAGCCTTTGAAAGAGGCGGAATGCCATCGCGATTCGCATTAATATCCGCGCCGTATTTGAATAGCAATTCTATCATTTTCGGGCTTTTATGATAGACGGCCAGATGAACCATACTCCAATCACTAATTGTTCTATCCCATTGGTTCGGGTTCGCGCCATTTTTTAAACATCGTCTTGCAGAGTCAATATTATTATTATCAACAGCAGTAAGTAAATCATCGGTTAAAGTGGGTGTGTTCTTACTTAAATTAATCATGTATTTGATATAGGGTTGATATAATTTGCACTTTTCGCCGTTGTTATCGGTTACTTCAATATCAGCCCCATTTGTGACCAAAAATGCGACGTCAGTAACATCATTGGCGTAAAATATGGCTGTCTTTCCTTCGGTATCCCTCGCATTGACATCGGCACCCAGTCGGATGAGTGACAAAACGGTTTCAGTTAAGCTCTGCTTGATTACTTCATTGATTGCCATCTTTATCACATTATTAATAATCGCAGTCTTTCCGTGAATGTCCACTGCATCCATATCAGCCCCGGCCTCCTTCAGCCATCGGAGAATTAGGTGTGACTGCGTGTGAAAAATGGCCGTTCTTCCCTCTGAGTCCATCGCATTGGGATTGGCACCATACTTCAGCAGGATCGGAACGACTTCGTCTGAATTATATAATCTCTGTGCGCCGATAATGGCCGGAACGCCTGCGGCATTACAGACATTCGGATTGGCACCACAATCGAGAAGAGATCTGAGCAGTACAGGCTCGGACAGGACATTGAACAGCAATGGCTGGCCATCTGGCAGTATGGTATTCGGATTAAACTTGCCATCGAGATCGACTGGAATATCGAGCGATCTTACACGTCCCAATAATATGGAGTGATGGGACTTTCGGTCACTTTTATCAAGAAAATTCTTGACCAATGCTGTTGCTGCCGCAAGTGCGACACCAATGGGAAGAAGTGGAAGCATAACTACCTCAATCGTGTTATTTGTGTTTGCCGCTATTTGGATAAAGCTACTATCAACGACGTGTCTCTTTTTTCCTTTGACATTTTGTCTTTTTAGGTCTGGCTTTCGTGGGGATTTTATCCAGTCCGACCATTCGCGAAACGAGATCGTAAGGAGAGCCGATATAAGCCGAGAACTCAATGCCCTGATAGTTTTTGTATTTATCGGCATTTCTACGCACGGCTTTTCTGGCGGCCCCGATTTGCTCGGTAAAATCGATTTTGAATGGCATATCGGGATAGATGCTCATCCACATGTAGCCGCGGATGACGGTGAGGCCGACATAAATCGCGATGATGTCATCGGAATCGAATATTTGCTGAAGGTAGGTCTGGATGCGGTTGGGCAGATCAGTATCGCCTTCGGCATAAAGCGGAAGAATACAGCTTCGCCACAGGATATGCTCATCGGTGAGCCCAACCATAAAGGAATCGCGCTCCAAAAATCGTATTCTGTTGTTATAACAGTCGATTTCACGACCGGCAGCCATCGCCGCCTTGTATTTTCTCAAGTGCTCATCTTCCATAAACACGCTCACAACGTTCTGGCATTGCCCACAAAACAGGCTCCAATGCCTCTAAACCTTTTTATTCATGCATACAAGGATAAACTCGTCGATTTCATCGACAATGCCAGGGTCTCCCTAATTTTATTTTAGACAAAAATCATTTAGAATACTCTAATTGTGCCTCACGGGGCATGGATGGAACAACGATCACGAGCGAGGATGGTTATGCGAAATGCAGTAAAACTGGGGCTTTGGTTGATGTGTGCGATATGGATGACGGCGTGCGACGATTCGGATTCGTCCTCAGTGGCGAATCGCGAAGGCGAAACCTGCGATTCAAACGCTTTCGAAATGACATGCGACGGCGATAAAGTGGCTTATTGTAGCAAAAATGTTATAAGAGTATATAACTGCGCCGAAAAGCCTGATGCCGACGGAAAATCGAAAACTTGCGCCGCATTTGCACAGCCACAAAAAGCAGAAACTTGCGATGAAGAGGACGAAGATTGCATTCTTAACAATACTTCAGCCCCAGATGATATAAACTGTATTTCGACAGCCGAGTCTTGTACGGTCGAAAATGATGTTCAACAACGGTGCGAAACATCGGCCACTGGTGTTACTTATTTGCGTTCCTATCGATGTGAAAAAGCCAAAGACGGCCGTATGTTTTATCGGAGGGTATCGAATGATAAATGTTATGACGGTTATGGCGTGTGTTCGTCCGACGGCAAATGCCTGGAACCGGTTCACTGCGATGACGGTTACGAGACGCACTGCGAAGGCGATCTGCTCAAGAAATGTATTAAAAACAAGCTGCGCATATCGAACTGCGCCGCTTATTCGACGCCTCGCGTCTGTTCATTTGTCGACGATGACCCGCCGACCTGTTTGTCACCCACTAAAGAATGTACCAAAGAAGGGGATGAAATCGTCACGAGTTGCAGCGCCAAACTCGGCAAAGAATATATATCTGTCTGTGCTCAGGCCGATAATGGAAAATTATATTATCATTCCGCAGGGTCGAGAGTCTGTTTGAGTGGGTGTGATGATGATGGCAAGGCATGCAAGGCCGCTGCGTGTTCACAGGTCGGTGCCACCCAGGAAAAATGCCGACTTCAGGGCACTTCCACGACTTACATCGACACCTATACATGCACCGAAAAGGATGGCGCGAAAATATTTGTATTGAACGCCACAGAAAAATGCGACAGCGGCTACGGCACATGCTCGAATACCGGTCAGTGCGTGCCTGCCGAGGATTGCGATTCCAAATCATTCGAATCCAAATGCGAAAACGGCGTTGCCATCAACTGCACGAACAAAAAAGTGCGATATACGCACTGCGAAGAGTCTTTGTCCTCGAACTATTGCGCCGTAGTCAACGGCAAAGCCAGCTGTTATTCGGATGCCGATATGTGCAAAACCGAAAACGAAGAAATCGTGACGAAATGCATTGCCAAAACGGGTAAGGAATCGCTCAAGAAGTGTTCGCGTGGAAGCGACGGCAACCTCTATTACGTCAGCGCTGGCACACGCACCTGTGAAAATGGATGCAACGAGGACGCGACAAAGTGCGCCGATTAAGACACCACAAAAGGCCGCGCGTATGCAATAGCGCGGCGGCTCGCCGTATGAAATAGGCGAGCCCCAACACAAGGCAAATTCGCTTAATGCTTAATAATGTTGCACGATCGCGCATTTTCGCCTAAACTGTTTAGCCGTCTGTATCCTTTAGGGCGCTTTTTGCGTCCATTTGTGAGGTTATTCATGTGTCGTAACAGTTCCCTGATTATTGTCCTGGCACTTGCCGTTTTGTTTTGCCTGCCGTCAATCGCGCTTGCGGACGATGCCGAGAGTGCATCATCGCCGATCATTCTGACTGACGATGACGAGACCGAGGCGCAGGATGTCGATTCCGATACGGTTGCAGCCGACGAGGCCAATGACGAGGCCAATGAGGCCGACAAAAAAGCCGACAAAACCCCATCCGAATCGCCCGTCAAAGGCCACGGACTCCAGCTTTCCATGTCATTCCTCGGCATTCCCGGCTACATCTTCGACCACTGGTTTTCCGAGCACGGCAATGTCTGGCAGGGCGACGCGGTCAACATGGGATTCTCGCTTGATTACTTCCTGCGCTTCAAAGCGCCATGCGAGATGCGGTTTTCGCTTTCGTGGGCCAACGCGGCCACGGGCGACGCCTACTGGCTCGACGAACGCTATTCCGACAAGCCTCAGCTCGCCGACTGGATCGAAAACAACCACAGCATCATTTCGCTCGAAATCGCCGCATACCACATCGTCTCGATCACCGATCAAATCGCGTTTTACTACGGCGGCGGCATTTGGGGCGGCCTCATCCTGGACGGCTCGAAATCGTATGCCATCCGCGAAAGCTGCGCCAAACTCACTGACGACATCAGCACGTGCCCGCACGAACCCGGCAGCGTTCCGTTGACGCAAGTCCCGGCCGGATTCGGATTCGTCATGGTCACGCTCGGCTTCAAATTCACCGTGCTCGACATCATGACGATTCGCGCCGAAGGCGGATTCAAGGGCTATTTCTATGGTCAGGTCGGCGTCGGCGTCGAATTCTAAGTCTCTTTGATTTCGCAGGGGCATGGCTATTGACATACGCCATGCGGCGCCGGGCTATTGCATACGCCCGGCGGTCTGCGGCTATTGCATACGCCGCAGCTTCACGGCGCGTCTTGCGCC
>JAZODZ010000002.1:0-16050 GCA_045597285.1 Myxococcota bacterium | reverse complement strand
ACATGGCTACGATCCGACTTCGCCAAAGCGTATTTCGCCTCGACGTTGTAAGGATTCGCGTCGAGTGCCTCGTTATAGAAACCAATGGCCTTGGCAATGGAAGGACTTTTTTTGCTATACCGCGCATCGTTTGCTTTTTTGTACGCGGCTGTCGATGCCTTGATGTCGTTCGGCGAAATGTCGGGAATATTCTTCTTGCGTTTCTTCTTGAGGAACGGGTTGGTGGAATCCATACCCTGACCTGAAAAGTCGAACATATCGACGGTAGTTTTTTTGCAGTCGAGGCGGTCGGGGATTTCTTCGCGGATTTCACCGTTTTCCTTCATCGGGTGGCGAGGAATGCAAACGCGAGCAAGCGCGACATCGGCGATCAGCTTTTCGTAGGGATCCGTAGATTTATGGCTGACAGTGCTGAATGCGACGGCATATTTCGATCGATCCTTGATTTCGAGATCGTTCACATATCGATAGGTTTCCCACATCTTCGTACAGTATGCGACTTGCGTCAGCGAGTAGCCGTGCGGCATCAGAAGGATTTGGTCGCAGTCGCCCTTGTGGCTGTTCCAGTATTTGGCGGAAGCGGTTTCTTTTGTGCCCGACGTGGCACATCCGAGAAGCATCAGCGCGAAGATGGTAAGGCATAGAACGGTCAGCCTGGATGATAGTTGCATGAAACTCTCCGTATTCTCGGCAATTGCAGTGGATGTCAGTGGACGTTCGATAAATCAGTGCCGAGTTTTTTGGCACTTTCGGCCTGTTTTTTGGCGCTATCGATCTTGTTGGAGATATCGCCGATGATGTCTTCGCTGCCCTGGGCGCGTTCGCCGGTGACGATTGGCGCATCCTGACCATTGATTTCACGTGCCTTGGGATCGCCCCATACGATGCGGATGTCATTCGCATCGTTCATGGCGTCTCGCTCTTTCATCGCCACGAGTTTCATATTTTTCAGCTTGAGGATGCTCTTGATATTTTCGGCATAATCCTCGTAGCCCTCGCGATAGATGATTTTCGGCGCAAGTTCAATCGTGTCATTCATCTTGGTTTCGGCAATCGGAATCTTTTTCTTTTCGAGTTTTTTCCGGATGCTTTCGACATCGTTGAGGCCGAGGTTTCCGGTTCCGTTGAAGATCGAGATGCGGACATAGCCGGTCAGCTGTTTGAATGTCATGTTGTCGCGGATGCTGGCAAAATCATCGTCAAAACTGGCTTTCGACAGCTTCATCTGCGCTTCTTCGTCGTCCCATTTGTAGAGATCGGTCAGTTGTGCCAGTGCGCCTTCTTCATCGCCTTCGAGCGCGAGAAGTGTTGCCAGATCGTATTTGGCCGAAACATTGAACGGATTGCTTTCCAGGGCGTCCCTGTAATAGCTGATTGCCCGTCCCATGGCTTCTTTTTTGCGCTGTTCGGCGGCTTTTTTATAGGCATTGTTGGACGCTTTTTCGCTCGCAGCGGAGACTTCCTTGACGGGCATCGAACGCTTCATGGTCGCGAGGGATGTCGTTCTGGCAACGGGCTGTCCGCCGCCACTGCTACTGCCGCCCGTCGTGATAATTTCGGACAGTTTCGGGCATTCGAGCATGTCCGGGATATCTTCACGGATTTGGCCGTTGCTTCCCATTGGATGGCGTGGAATGCACACGCGTGCGAGCGCAGCGTTGGCAACCATCTGCTCGTAAACATCGTTCGACTTGTGGCTTACCATGCTGAATGCTACGGCATATTTTGATCGCGTTCCGATATCGAGTTCGTTGACATAGCGATATGTTTCCCAAAGTTTGGTGCAGTTCGCGACTTCCGAAAGCGTGTAACCGTGCGGCGTCTTCAGAACCTGATCGCAGTTGCCCTTATGGTTGTTCCAGTAGTCTATGGAACTCTGCGGTTTTGGCGTTTCCTGAGTCGCACATGCCATCGTGAAAGCGGCTGTCAATGTCAGTAAAACGGCTAGGCTCTTATTGATGAACTTCATACAAACCTCCGTAGCGTTATGGGGCGCTAATGCGCCATTGTACAGTGTAACGAATTGGCGGTTGATTCGCAACTTCATTCTGATTGTGTTTAGCCGTTGAACCCATCGCTGAAATTCCATATTTTCGACATGTTTGTCTCGATAACGGAGTGACGCATGAATACCGGAGAGATTATTTATTATGGCGGTTCATTCAATCCGCCGCATATCGCCCATGTCCTGTTTGCCGCCGCGTTGCGTTCCTATTTTCCGGATGCCGAAATCTGGGTTGCGCCGACTTACAGCCATGCGTTTCACAAGTCCCTGATGGATTACGACCTGCGCCTTCGCATGCTTCACGCCTCGTTTGCGCCCATTCAGGGCGTCTGCATTTCGACGATTGAACGCGACCTTCACGAATCGACGAGTTACACGATCGATGTCGTTCGCGAAATACTGCGCCGCCATCCCGGTTGCGCCGTGCGCATTGCCGTCGGTGCCGACATCGTGCCCACGCTTGGCATGTGGCGCGGTTACGATGAACTCTGCAAACTCGCGTCATTCCTCGTTTTTCCACGCGAAGGGTGCGACAACTCGGTCGCCATCGATATGCCCCATCTACCCGAAATATCGAGTTCCGAAATCCGAAATGCCATCGAACTCGGCGACTGGGATTACGTCCGGAAATTCGTTCCCGCCCGCGTCTTCGATATCCTGCGCGAAATGTGATGGTTTTATTTGGGGGCACGGCTATCGGCCTGCGGCCGATACGCCGTTGCGGGCACGTGTCTCGCCTATGCGCCGTTGGCGCATACGGCTCGTATTTTCCGTGGGTTACGCTACGCTCACCCACGGTTATGATTACGGCGCCTTCCAGGCGCTGGCGGTGGTGCCGCAATGCGGCACGTTCTATTGGTTTGCGATGACCTGGGCTGCATAATGGACCGCATGTTTCAGCGATTTCTCGGGTTCTTTGCCGTCAATCATGCCCGCAATAAATGCCGCGAGGAAAGCGTCACCGGCTCCTACCGTCGATTCGGCGTCTACTTCAGGTGCCGGACAGAAAATGCTTTTTCCCTTTTTGTCGTGGTATCGGGCACCGTCTTCTCCAAGCGTTTCCAGAATGATCGAGACAGGTGTGGTGTGAAGCAAAAAATCCATCACATCGTCGAGTTCCGAAAACTGTCGGAATTCTTTTAAAATTTCCAGGTCTTCACTGCTGATTTTCAGAATATCGCAGTGCTCCAGGTTCCATATCAGGGTTGTGGCCGTCTCGTCCACGTCGTCGAAAGGCGGCCGCAGATTGATGTCAAATATGCGCTTAAACTGTGTCTTTTCAACCAGCTGCTGGAGCGTGTTGCGCGTCACTTCGTTTCGTTGTGCGAGCGATCCATAGCAGATGTATCGATAAGGCCAGAGCCAGTCGATATTTTCCTGGGTAAGTGAGATGTCGTCCCAGGCGGCGGGAGTGCCCAGTTCAAATCGATTGTTGCCGCCTTCCGAAAAAACGCGTGCATAGCCCGTGGGGTATTTGTCCGAGACTTGAATATAACTTTTGATGCCGGCTTTTTCGACTTCGGCTTTCAATGACTCGCCATCCGGATCGTTGCCTACGGCGGAAATGAAGAAGGGATCCAGGCCGCATAACTTGGCGTGACGCGCAAAGTTATAGGGGGCACCGGCGGCAGTCCGCCGGTTGTCGAAACAGTCCCAAAGAAGCTCGCCAATGGCGATGACCTTGTTCATGGCAACACCTTTCCAAACAGGGAGTTCATGACGACGATGCCGGATGGCAGGTTTCGGGCATCGACATGCGATGCATCGATTTGCGTCACGGTTTCAAAGTGCGAAAGAAAGTCCTCCGGCCCCGTAATCGGCAGGCTGCACAGGGAGGTTCTGTAATGGCATGGAATCGTCGTTCGGGCACCGAAACGATTGGCCAACTCGGCAGCTTCGTGGCCGTCGATCGTGTAAAACCCTCCGACAGGAATCATCAGGATATCGATCTTTCCAAACGACTCGATTTGTGCGTCGCTCAAAATCTCCCCACAATCCCCGAGGTGGCATACGCGGAGGCCGTCTGCCTCGATGACTTTTGTCCATACGCCGCCGCCGAATTTCGTGCCGTTAAACTTGTCGTGCCAGCAGAATATTGAACGAATATTCAACCCCGGGCTTATCCAGTCGTGTCGCACGACGACAGGAATATTCTTCAAATCGCCGAGGTAATTGTGATCGATGTGTTCGTGCGTAATCAGCGCAAAATCCGCGTGCGTTTCAAAAGGCGGATAGTCAAACCTGCCGCTGAACGTGTGCGCCTGGTATGGATCGATGATGAGGCGCTGTCCGTTATCAAGTGTCAGGACAAAAGTGGCATGTGCGATGTAGTCGAATTGCATGGTCGTCTCGAAATCTGAATGGCTATGAGTTCAAACGATGTTTCAGCATGGCGATGCGGTCCCGGAGCAGTGCGGCAGTCTCGAAATCGAGCTGCTGTGCGGCGGCCTTCATTTCGGCTGTCAGTTGTTCGATTCGCAGGGGAATGTCATTGCTCGGCGTGGCCTCGTCTTCTTTTTTATCCAAATCCGGCTGTCGGTTGGGGATGTGTTCCTCGATATCCTGGATGCTTTTGATGATTGTGCGCGGCGTGATGTTGTTTTCCAGATTGAACGCTTCCTGAATCCGCCTGCGCCGTCGCGTTTCGTCGACGGCTTCGCGCAGTGAATCCGTCATGGCGTCGGCATAGAGGATGACGCGTCCGTTTGCGTTTCTCGATGCTCGTCCGATCGTCTGGATCAAGGATCGGCGAGAACGCAGGAAACCTTCTTTGTCGGCGTCGAGGATGCAGACGAGTTGGACTTCGGGCAGATCCAGGCCTTCGCGGAGCAGGTTGATCCCGACGAGAACATCGAACTGGCCAAGTCTCAGATCGCGGAGCAAAGCCGCTCGTTCCAGCGTGTCGATGTCGGAGTGAAGATAGCGGGCGTGAACGCCGGTTTCATTAAGGTATTCCGTCAGGTCTTCGGCCATTTTTTTCGTCAGCGTGGTGACGAGGACGCGTGCGCCCTTTTCGGCGACGGGCCGGATTTCGTTCACGGCATCGTCGACCTGTCCCACGGCTGGCCGTATGTCGAGCAACGGATCGAGCAACCCGGTTGGTCGTATCAGTTGTTCGACGACCTCGCCTTCCGATTCCTCGATTTCAAAATCTCCCGGTGTTGCCGAAACATAAATGACCTGTTTGACGAGCTTCTGGAACTCGTCGAAATTCAGCGGGCGGTTGTCCAGCGCCGATGGGAGCCTAAATCCGTAATCCACGAGGACTTGCTTGCGCGAACGATCTCCTCGGTACATGCCGCGAATCTGGGGCACGCTTACATGGCTTTCGTCGATGACCATCAGAAAATCGTCGGGGAAATAGTTCAGAAGGCATGGCGGCGCTTCGCCTTCTGAACGTCCCGTCAGATGTCGCGAATAGTTCTCGATGCCGGAACAGAACCCAAGCGCCGCAATGTTTGCGATGTCTTCATTTGTTCGTTCTTCAATGCGCTGGCATTCGACGAGCTTTCCCTCGCGACGGAATTTTTCGATGACTTCGCAAAGCTCTGCTTTGATCGTCATGAGCGCTTTCTGGCGCATTTCGTCTGTGACGACGTAATGACTGGCCGGAAAGATAGAGACTTTGTCGACTTCGGCTTCGATGCTTCCGCGCAACGGATCGATTTCGTAGATCGATTCGACTTCGTCGCCGAAAAAGCAAATGCGGAAGGCGTGCTCGCTTTCATACGCCGGGAAGACTTCGACCGTATCGCCGCGCACCCGGAACGTTGCACGTTCCAAATCGTATTGGTTGCGCTCGTACTTGATTCGAGTCAATTTCTTCAAAAAACCGTCTCTCGAAATTTCTTCGCCGACTTTGATGCTCGCCCGCATCGACAGATAGGAATCTGCCGTGCCGAGGCCGTAAATGCACGAAACGCTTGCCACGATGATGACGTCATTGCGCGTCAGGAGGCTGTGCGTGGCCGAAAGGCGCATTCGGTCGATGTCGTCGTTTATCTTGGCATCCTTTTCGATGAAAAGCCCCGAGGCCGGGATGTAAGCTTCGGGCTGGTAATAGTCGTAATAGCTGACGAAATACTCGACGGCATTTTCGGGAAACAGCGCCTTGAACTCGGTGAACAGCTGGCCCGCCAGGGTCTTGTTTGGCGCGATGATGATCGTCGGGCGCTGGACTCTCTCGATGACCGATGCGATGGTAAATGTCTTGCCGCTTCCCGTAATGCCGAGCAGCGTCTGTGCTCGCTGGCCGTTCTCAAGGCCGTCGACGAGTTTCTGGATGGCTTCCGGCTGATCGCCGCAGGCCGAATAATCGGAATGCATTTTAAATTTCATAAGCCAAAACCTGGGATTATAAAGTCTATGTTTGGGATTATTCGGCTTTATGGGATGTCATCTGAAATGTCCATAAAAAAGTTCGGCGTGGGGTAATATTCAGAGTAACTATTCAGCCTTCACAGTGCTTCTGAATTATGTGGTTCTATCGGCCCCAGGCAGGAGGCAGGAGGCAGTAGGTCTCAAAGTCTGTTGATTGTGCATTGTTAAAAGCCCGTAGGGCTTTAATATCAATAGCCCCCGGCAACACCGGGGGATTAATGGAATCAACCCAAATAGAACCCCGAAGGGGTTCAATATTTTCTGTTGAACCCCTACGGGGTTCCCATGGTTGTATTATCGTTTATCCCCCCGGTAGGCGCTACGCGCCAACCGGGGGCTACAAACATGGAAGCCCTAACGGGCTTCGTCGTCGCACGACTTTGCGTACACCATGCCTTCCGCGTCCCTGTGGATGCACTTTATTTTCGATAGACGAGAATGGTTTCGTGTGCTTCGCTTCGGTTCGTGTCGCGTACATACAGGCGGATCGAGTTCATGCCCTTGCTGAGCGGAACTTCGGCATGGATATGACCGGTCTTGGTTTCGAGCGGTGTATAGGCGACTTTTTCGACGTTGTACGTATGGTCGATTTCTGTACCCGCATAGATGTAGTAATCGCGAAGCGGCGCAAAGGCCGTCACATCGGCTTCGACGGTGAAAGTTTCTTTGTCCGTCTCGTGCGCCATGTCGGCCAATGTAATGCGCGGAATTGTGGCAATGGCTTTGGGCGTGAGCGATGATGCGGCGAGTTTGGACGGTTCGAGCACATCGAGTGGCAGCCATCCCGTGACGGGGCCTGCCTGAATATGGGCATAGCCATTGGCCTCGGCATCGACATTGACGATCGCATCTTTGGGGACATCGATGAGCGAATTGGCAATTTTGACCGGCGACACGCGCATCGGGGTTGTTTCGAGGACGTGGCGGGTACCTTTGGCCGGCTTGACGGAAGCGTCTTCGACGTGTTCGGAACGGGCCGTCTGGATTGCGATTTTTTCGACAAGCGTGTGCGTGGAAGATTTGTCGTAGACGTGGAGTTCGATCTGGACGTCTGCCGCGCTCACTTTTGTCGTTTTGAACTTGAAGTCGCGCGTCAGGCTGGCACCTGTTTCGAGTGGATCGGTTTCGGCACGGGCGTCGATAAGCTGGATTTCGCTCGCGTTGTTTTTGATGAAAATCAGCGGCTTTTTGGCGGTTCCACGGCCTTCGTTCGTCACTTGTATATGCATTGTGATCTCTTCGTCATCGTCGAGAAGACCGTTGCCGGGATGGATGGTTTTGCCGTCCTTGTCGAGCAGTGTGTAGTGAATGGCAAACGCGGGCAGCGGCTGTGAAACCGTCGTGAGGTAAATCGTGTTTTCGGCGAGTGAGTTTTCAGGAACTGGCGATCCGTCATCGAGGTAGAGCTTCATGATGAAATCGTCTACCCTTGAGGATTGGGCGTGGTTCGTTTTGATCGTCATTTCCCGTGTCACGCTCTTTCCGGGTTCGATTTTGCCGAAGATGAATTCCCGGTCGTTGGTTCGTCCCAACGTGGATTCGGTACGGCCTGCGACGCGGCAAACCGTTTCGGTGCCGTTGTTTGTTGCTGTGGCGCGAATGACGATCGAAGCACCGGCATCGATGGTGTTGTTGGGCTTGTCGGTTTCGATTTTCAGATCGAGCTTGGGATTCTGCGGACTGCCGCATTTTTGCCAGTCAATGCCGAGCTTGTCGAGTGCTTCGACGAGCGCCTGGTCTTCTTCATCTTGAAGGCTGTCGGCCTGTGCCACAAACTTTTTAATCATGGCCTTGCGCTCGTAAGCCGTTCCGGTCTTTGAAAGAATGGCCTTGGCGAGCCTGACCTGCGGGTCTTCGACGGGCTTGCTCGTCTTTTGTTTGGTCTTGATGATTTTGTCGATGTCCTCAAGCGTAATGACAGAATCGTCTTCGAGTTCGTCTTCCGGCAGGGTATAGCGTTTGGAGAGGTACCGCAGGTTATAGGCCGTTTTCTGGTTTTTCGTGGCCTTCTGGTTGTCGAGATGGCTTCCGAGGGTTTCTTCGCGCCGTTGCCATAACTTGGGATAGAGGTCGATATCATCTCCGGAGAGTGCTCGCATGGGGACGAGCTGGATATCGGGGACGATGCCGACGGACTGGATGGATTGGTTTCCTGGCGTCAGGTATTGGCCGATCGTGAGTTTTAATGCCGATTTGTCGGGGAGTTCGTACAAAACCTGGACGCTGCCCTTGCCGAAACTCTTGTCGCCGACGATGAGCGCACGGTTGTTGTTTTTCAGAGCACCAGCCACGATTTCCGAGGCCGATGCGGATGAGGAATCCATCAGGACGATGATGGGGTAGTTGGGCTGCTGCGATTCACCAGAGGCATTGCGAGGTTTTTTGAACTTTTCGTTGACGCCGACGGTCGTCACGATGTTGCTGTCCTTGGGCAGGAAGTTGTCTGCCACGAGTACGGCCTGATCGAGGAGACCGCCCGGATTGCCGCGCAAATCGAGAACGAGGCCTTCGATGTCGCCCATGTCTTTCTTGAGTTTGGCGAGCGCCTTGAGCATTTCGCTTTGCGTGTTCCCCTGGAAACTCTTTAGTTTGATGTATGCGATGTGGTCGCCGAGTTGATCCGATTCCAGGCTAGGGATCTCGATTTCAGCTCGCACGACATCGATGTTTTTCGGCGTCTTCCAGCCTTTTCGCATGACGCTGAGATGAACGGTCGTGTCGGGTTCGCCTTTGAGCAGGTTGACGGCTTCCTGAATGCCCATGTTGAGCGTCGGCGTACCGTCGATGCTGAGAATTTGGTCGCCTTCCTTGAGGCCGGCTTTGAGTGCAGGAACGTCACCTTCGACAGGTTCCACGATGATGAGGACGCCGTCGATCATTCGAACGACGATGCCGAGGCCGCCGAATTTGCCGCGATTTCCTTCCGCCATGCTTCGATAAGTTTCGGGCGACAGGATGAGACTGTGCGGGTCGAGTGTGCTCAGAATGCCGTTGATCGCGGTGTACTCGAGATCGCTTTGTTTGACATCTTTGGGCAGATAGTCCTGGATAAACTGGAGAATGCTCTTGTAACGAAGGCTCATCTCCCAGAGGTTGTCGATGTTCTCGAGCGAGAATGTTTTGGACTGTCCAGCGATATTGACGACAACGGATGTCGGTTTTTCTTTTACCTTGCGATCAAAGACGAGGAGCAGTTCGGGGACGTTTTTTTGCAACGCATCGAGCGATGTCGCGAGCATCAGGCTGGGGTCGAAACGCGCCGGATCGACGTAGTTCTCTTGTAGCTGAAGCAGCACGCGGTTGAAAACCTGCAGGGAGGCCAAATCGTGGTATTCGTCTGGTTTCGGTTTTGCCATCAGCTCGGTGCCTTGCCAGGTGAGCTCGTAATGGCCGTCTTTATCCACAATCGAAAGGCTAATGCCTGCCACGACGCAGGCCGCAGCAAATCCCCAGTATATTAAGCGTTTTACGTTCAAAATGAGTCCTCCGTGTCTGACGGTTAGATCCGACAGTCACCCATATTAACACGAAAGCACGGTTCATTCATTCCAAACGAGGCTTTTTTTTATCTGTTCAGACTCTGACAGGGGGGCTGAATTACGTGGTCGAGGACAGGAATAGGCAATAGGCAGGAGGCAACAGGCAGGAGGTCGCTATGATGTAAATGCCTTGTTTTTAGTAAATTTCTCTGTCCTCTTGAGGGAAAAAAGGTGAGTAAATCTGCGTGCGAGAGGTCAGTGTCCTCATGTAGGGCAGCAAAAAAAATCCGCAAACGCAGCGGCATTTGCGGATTTGGGGGATTTAAAACTTCAAACCGAATTCGATGTTACTTGGCGTGATATTCCACGAGGCGGTGACATCTTCGTTGAGCGGATGCGTGTAATTGTATCCGCCGATGCCTGCCATGACGGCTCCGGTGACGGTGAGCCCGATGCCTGCTCCCAGAACAGCATAACCTGTTATTTCTCCTGTATGGATTTTGCCTTTAACCTTTTGCTCATCTGGTTGGGGTGGTTCAATTGTCACTGATTTATCGGCAGTCGCAAGCAGAGCGGCACCAGCACCGACGGCGGCGAGTCCGGCGATTCCGATGCCGGCGCCGGTCCACATGACGATGGCGTCGCGGCGGTGAACGTCATTTTGAATGGCGTCATTCAAATTTTGGATTTTGGTATTGGCTTTGTTCAAATCGCTTTCTAGCTGGGTACTTTTAGCATTACAGGCATCGAGATCGACCTGTTTGCAAATGACCTCGGCATTTTCCATTTCGTAGCGAGCGAACCAGAATTTTGTGAGGAGTTCTTCGGAAACGCCGAATTTTTTGGTGTTTTCGATGGCTTGCTTGTAGTGGCGAAGCGCTTCCTTGTTATTGCCCATTTCGCGGTGTGTCATGCCGATCGAGTAGTTCAAAATGGGCGAGGCTTCGCAAATGGTCTTGAGCTGTTCCGTCAATTCGAGGGCAGTATCGAACCTCTTTTCCTGATAGGCAGTGCTGAAATCGGCGAAGAGCTGTCGCCATCGTTCATTGGTTTGCAGCGTATAACAGGGGTCGTCAATGGCCTGATTGACAATGACGTCGGGTTCGGCATCTTTTTCCTGTTCCTGTTTGGCCTTATCTTTCTTGCTTTTAGCTTTGTCTCTCTTGCCTTTATCTTTTTTTGATTTGGATTCGCTTGAAGCGGTTTGATCTGATTTGTTGGATTTGTGCCGATTCTTTGATTTGGCTTCTGCGGATGACGCGATCGTCACACAGAAAACCATGATTAGAGCGCTTATCAGAAATCGATAAAGATTGAAATTTCTCATGCCGGAATCCCCGAGTGAATGGAAGTCAACTCGTCACTAATACACGATACTACCAGTTTCCATCATCGTTGCAAATAGTTAGGTAAACTATTCAGACACTGGCATTGTTTCTGAATTTCGTGGTTTTATCGAAATGAGGCAGGGTGAGGCAGGCAAAATAATAACGCCGCGCGTATGCAATAGCGCGGCGAGCCTGTCGTATGCGCCACGCGCATAGACAGGCGTCCCAAAGAAAAGGTGTTATTGGACGGTAACGAGTTCGTAACTGCGGGTACCGATACCGAGTTTTTCGGCATGAATGAGGCCGGCTTCCCAGTCCGTATTTGGGTGTGCCATGTGGAAGATATCGTGATCGTGGTTTTCGTGGGGCTGATTGCCAATCTGGCTGTTTGTGTTGATTGGCTGGCGGTTTGCGGCATCGACACATGCCTGATCGAGGGCGACGGGATCGAACGAGGCGAACATGCCGACATCCGGGATGAGGGGAATGTCATTTTCGGGATCGCAGTCGCAGTTTGGTGAGACGTCGACGACGAGGCTGATGTGGAAAGCGGGTTTGTCCTGAAGGACGGCTTTGGCGTACTCGGCAATTTTACGGTTGAGGATGGGATTTGCCTCGTCCCATTTACATTCGATGGCACCTTTGGGGCAGTAGGCGAAGCAGTGGCCGCAGCCGAGGCACTTCGATTCATCAATGACGGCCTTGCGGTTGATGACGTGGACGCCGCCGTGGAGACAGTTTTTGGAACACATGCCACAGCCGATGCAGAGGTTTGTGTTGATGGCCGGCGTGCCGCTGGTGTGCATTTCCATTTTGCCGTGTTTTGAACCGCACCCCATGCCGATGTTTTTGATTGCTCCACCGAATCCCGCACAGATGTGGCCTTTGAAATGGTTGAGGGAGATGAAGACGTCGGCTTCGGCGATGGCGGCGCCGATTTTGGCGGATTTGACATATTCACCGCCTTCGACCGGTATTTCGCGTTCATCGGTACCACGGAGACCGTCGGCGATGATCGTGTGGACGCCAGTCGCAAGCGGGTTATAGCCATTCATGTATGCCGCGTCGAGATGGTTGAGAGCGTGGTTGCGATAACCGGCATAGAGTGTGTTGCAGTCTGTGAGGAAAGGCATGCCGCCGCGGCTCTTGACGTAATCGCAGACGACGCGGGCGTATTGCTGGCGCAGGAAAGCGAGGTTGCCCCATTCACCGAAATGAACTTTGACTGCCACGAATTTATCTTTGTAATCGATGTCTCCAATGCCGGCTTTGATAATCAGGCGTTCCAGCTTTTTGAGGAGCGTGCTGCCCATTCTGCAGTGCATATCGGTAAAATAAACTTTTGAACTCATCGTGACCTCAAGGAAATATGAAAGTTGGATAGAAAAAAGCCAGGCGAAAAGATGCCTGGCTTTAGCTGTGCGCGAGCAAGACTGGGTTGGAGAAGTAAATGAGGATTAGAGGCCGCCGAAGAATACGGACACGCCGATCTGCCAGAGCGCGGTGGAGAAGTAGTTGTCGGACTCGTCGTAGAAGTTCGTGTAAATGTTGAATTCGGGCTGGAACCAGATACCTTCGGTGAGGCGGAGTGGGAGGCCGATCATGAGACCGCCATAGAAGCCGGAGTTGTTCCAGATATCTTCGCGAGCATCGGTTTTCGGGACATACAGGCCGAGGAGTTTGGGGCCGAAGGAAAGGCCGATGTAGGGATTGAAGTGATATTCCATGAGCAGCGGGAGCTGGAACTGGAGCAGGTGAGAACTCGGGTCTTCCGTGCCTTCCGTCCGTACCCACTGATAACCGACTTCGAGGCCGAGGGAGAGATCGAAATCGCCGCGCAGGAATTGGTATTTGGCACCCAGCTGCGCGCCGAGGAAGTTAATTTTGAGGCCGATATCGGTATTTGGAGCCACACCGTAACGAACAGCGGCTTCGAAGTTGGGATCGGCTGACTGTTTTGTATCACCTGCCCCGCCTGTGCCCGTGGCTGCGATGGCCCAACGGATCTGACCTTCAGGAACGACACCGGCAGTCTGCATTGTCGTGACGCTGGCGCATGAAGAAAGACCAAAGGCCAGGAGAGCCATAAAAAACAAGGACAAGACCTGAGTATTTTTCATTTTAGAATCCATTAAGCGAGAAACAAAGGCGCCGACTTAAACTGCAACGCCACTGGAATGGGGGGTATAATTATTCTTGTTAAAAAAGAAAATAAAAGAATCATTCGAAGGGGGGAGTATTTTTTGTACGTTCGTTTTGAATGATGCTTTGGAGTTCTGCAAGAATCTGAGTGTCGGGGATATTTTCGTTAATCCGTGTGATGAGTTTGACGATGATAGGTTTTGCGGCCGGGCATGAATCCGTGACGGCACAGTCATGGAGCGTCTGTGCGGATCCCTGGCAAGGACACAGGGAAGACGTGGCATAGGTTGACAGCGCGTTTCTTCCGGCGGGTTCCATCAGCGAATAAATTTCTTCGAGGCCCGGATATGGGCAGTTTTGGAGCGCTTTTTCTCGATTCTTTTGACGTGTTTCGGCGGAGGCGGGCTCAGGTGCGTTCAGCTCGGCATCGATTCGAGTGAGCAGCCTGTCGTAATTCGTTGCGGCACTGATTTCGACGCCGTTGATAAAGATGGATGGTGTGCCTTGTACACCGGCTTTTGTGGCATCCTCGATGTCTTCGATGACGAGCATTCCATATTTCTGTCCGATTTCCGGATTGAAGAGATCGTCCGGTTCTCCGCCGAGGTCTTTGAGGACACTTGCGAGCATGTCAGTGTTTATGGATTTCTGGTTTTCGAAGAATTTGTCGTGTACTTGCCAGAACTGACCTTTTTCGTGAGCGTACATGCTGATGAGGGATGCTGCGGCAGCGTATTGATGCATTTGAAGCGGCATCTGTTTGAAGACGATGGAGACGGCTTCGGGCTTTGCTTCGTAAATCTTGTGCATCGTGACGGCTGCGCGGGCGCAGTAGGGACACTGGAAATCACTGAATATGACGATTTCGACGGGTGCCGACTCGGTGCCGAGACGCGGGCGGTTTTCGAGTTTAAAAGATGCCGGTGCAAGCATTTCGTGGCTTTCGGTCGCGACCATGCCAAGAATCCGTTCAGGCTCGACGTCATTCTTGAGGAAAAATGAAATCTCCGAAGAAAGAATATAGGCTTCGTGACAAGTTTTTCCGGCCTCGAGCAGATCGCGCAGGTTGGTGAAAGACTGGAGTTCGTCTTCAGCACATGGATTTTCGACAGCACCGGCGATTTCGCGGAACTGTGTCTGGTTCTGTGTGCTCAGATTGCCGGGAATCAGCGATGAACCCTGTGTTGTGGCGCATTGCGTCGAGAGCAGGGCCGTGAATGCCATGGCGCAAAGAAAGCTGTATCGTGTGTGTTTCATTGTTATTCAGCCGTTATGCGTCTTCTTTCGGTGAAGGCAATTTTCCAGATCTGATCGTTGGCGTCTTTAATCCATCGGTAACTGATGATGGCATCATCGACAACGTTCTGGCCTTTGTCATTGATGTAAGTGGCGATTTGCCGGGTATGGATTGTGGCGGATGTCCGGGTGAGACTTTGGAACTCGATAGATTTAATTTCGAGTTTAAGATCTTTCTGGGCCATGGCCCTTTGGGCGTATTCGCGGTCGAGTTCGGGGTATCGGACGCGTTCGGGGAGAAAGTCGCTCAGGTATCCTTCGAGATCGCGTGAATTGGCATGGCCGAGATGTCTGGCGATGGCGTCCCTGATTTCTTTGGCCTCGTCCGGGAACTTGGCTTCGACCTGCCGGGACTGTTCGGTCGTCGAGGAACTTGCGTTGTAGGTGATATGCTCTTCATCATCTGGCTTGATATCGTCATCGAGATCGATGGCAAGTGCGGGAGTGGCAATGAACAGCGACAGGGGAATTGCAAGGATTAAAGAAATACGCATAAATGAAAGATCCTTTCCGGGCTAGGGGTAGGTCTATCTATGATGAAAATGTGTGGATTGGCAATAAGTGTGTGTCAGGTTTTAGGTTTTACGAGTTCGCGAAGTTTGCGAAGGGTGTGTTCGATTTCGGATCGATTGGGAAATTTGTCTTCATCCGCCCGAAACTGGGGGGTATGGGCGAAGGCACGTCCTGCGACACGGTAAAGGCCGTGCTTGATGTGGAGCATTTCGTGGTAGAGGATGAACCTGACTGCGTTTTCGGGAACTCTGTGGTCATTGAGGATTCTGGAAAGGCAGATGGTGTCCCAGTGGAAGTTATAGGTTCCGAGCGTTCTGAAGTTTGGCCTTGTCGTCCAGGCCAGGATCGGTTTGGGGATGGCGTTGTTGAAATATTCGGCGTTGATTTCGTCGAACATTTGGGACAGGTCGTAGACGTCGTGGACTTTGAGTGGGGAGATGTCGGAATAGATGGCGAGCAGGGTTTGCGCGTCGACACTGCGGACGTATTTTTCGGCGATTTGCCTTGAGGATGGGTGGTGCCGAACGATGGCGGCGAAGATGGCGTTCCAGATTTTAGGCGGTGCCGTGAGATAGAAGAAATTGACACGGATTTGCGCGAAAGGATTTTCTCTGGTTCCTTTGACGGACCATCGATTCTGTGAGAAGTCGATTTGGAAGTCGATTTCGTTTGGCTGGAGTCCCATGAGGGTGGCAGCCTGGGCGGCATATACGAAGGCATGGACGAGGATTTCGTAGTTGTCGCGGGCTCGTGTGGAATCGGTATCGGCATCGGCACGGGCAGTTTGTGAGATGTCCACTCCGGGATAAGACTGAGGCCATGCGGCTGGGATGGCGGCATTTTCGGGCGCGAGTGCGCTGTCGTCCGGGAGGTGCGTGCCGTCGGGGGTCATGGCACCGGACTCGAC
>JAZODZ010000001.1:0-4392 GCA_045597285.1 Myxococcota bacterium | reverse complement strand
GATGATTCTGTTCGCCGTCGAGATGGGCTACTGCATGCAGAACATGCGAAGTCTCCGCATGCGCATGTGCCTGGACACGAACGCCAGCGAGACCGAGGCGTGGGTATTTCTGGGCCCGTATGCGCCGCTGGAAATTCTGTCCGCGCTCATCCGCAACCTTTGCGCCGGGCGCGATCCATTGACCGCCGAAGAAATCTCTGTCGAGTGCATCTATCCAATTCAGGCCGTCGAAGCCATACTCGCCCGCCTCGAAAACATCAACGTCGTCAAAAAAGTCGAGTCCGAATTTGCCTCGACCTACATACTCGCCCGACCGCTCGACACCATCGCGATGAACGACGTCATGAAGGCGTTTGACGAGTCCAGCCCACGCGTCAAGACACACCCGCGCCTCGAAACGCTCGTTACGCAACTCATGGCCGCCCAGGAAAACATCTGGACCAACTGCAATGCCAATTCGCTTCGCGAGGACGGCGTGACGCTCAAAGATGTCAGCAAGGATCCCACGCTTCCCAATCTTCACGTCGAAGAGGAATGACATTGGGAGACGGCTATCGACTTGCGTCGATACGCCGCACTCCGCGGGGCTATTGCATACGCCCCGCGAACGGCGCTATTGCATACGCGCCGTTTTCAATTTTAGCTTTAGCGGCCCAGCGGGCGTTCGTGCTGATGATCGGTTTTGCACTCGACCGTCGCATGTTTCAGGCGGTTCAGCCCCGCGGCATCGATCGTGTTATAGCTGAGATCGATCGTCCTCAGGGACGGCATGGAATGCGCCGAGACGATGACCATCGTCGCACCGTTCGTCATGACGCCGTCGTGCAGATCCAGCGTCTGCAACGATTCAAAATTCTCGCTTTCAAACAGCGTGAACAGCCCCTCATTCCCAATCGACGTACCCACGAGCGCAAGGCGTGTCAAGGTACTGGAGCGAACGTCATCCGCCAAAAATTCGCAGTAATCCGGCTGAATCCCCGTGCGATCCATCGACGTCAGCGAAAACGATTCCGGCCTGTTGAGTCCATTTTTGGCCGCAATCGCCATCGTGTTGTTGATTCGCGGCATCCGAAGTCCAAAACTCGACAAACCGGCCAACTCGACCTGGCAAGACTCGAAAAAATCCACAAATGCCCCGAGATCAGGCGTATGGAAGAAATGAAGGTTCAACGTCTTCAGCATCGAAAAAGTGCCCTGAACCATGTGCTTCATGAACAATGTCGGATTACATGAAACCGTTATCGACAGGAAATACATCTTCTTGAGCGGAACCGACGTCAATGCCGGAAGGATATACTGAATATTGTCTTCCGTAACATTCCAGGCCATTTCCCGAAGCCGGCCATTTCTAAAAACAGGCACCCATCGCTCATCGATGAGGTGATAGGCCGATCCCAGAATTTCAGGCAGATGATCGCGAAGGATATGCTGATGCAGCCGCTTCATGTCGAAATAATTCGACTGAAGCTCCATAAGCGGATTCTTTTCGTAACTCGCGATTGCCCTTTCAACCATCGCAAAACACGCAGAATAATTCGTCTTTCGAAAATGCAGTGCAAGATCATGAAGAACGACAAAGTTTTCCGGATCCTGTGCGAGTATTTCTTTAAGTTCTTCAAGACTGGGCATTCAAACGATCCTTACGCGAAAGGCAAAACACTCCGTGCGGGAATGCAAACAGAAACAGTGTATAACAAATCAACCGATAATACAAATTGCATAACGGAAATGACAATTTTCAGGCCCTGGACAAAAGCCCGTAGGGCTTTCATATTTGTAACCCCTGGTAGTCGCCTGCGGCTCCAACCGGGGGCTACATACCTGGAACGCCTAACGGCGTTCTCACGCAAGGTCTGAGTAGTTACCACTAACGGGATTTCTGAATAACGTGGTCTCGTCGAAAACAGGCAACAGGCCGAAAGCTTTCAAGAATAAAAAAAGGCACGATAAATCGTGCCTTTTTATCGGGACGATAGGATTTGAACCTACGGCCTTCTGCTCCCGAAGCAGACGCGCTACCAGGCTGCGCTACGCCCCGTTTCGACGCTGTCCGTCGAACGACGCGCCTTATACGCGCACAAGGCACTGTCGTCAAATTCTTTTTTCAATTTTTTTGTAGCCGTTCAGACCCTAATGGCGTTTCTCAGGCACGTGCTCCGATCAACCCCAGGCAGGAAGCACGGCGTACGCAAAGTCCGCTGATAGTGCATTATATAAAGCCCGTAGGGGTTGCCCACAAAAACAGATGTTTTACATGGGAAACCCCTACGGGGTTGAAAATGTGTGTAGATGCCCTCGTTCCCCCGGTAGGCGCTACGCGCCAACCGGGGGCTACTAAACGTGAAGCCCTAACGGGCTTCGTCGTCTCAAGACTTTGCTTACACCGTGAGGCAGGAAGCAAGAGTCACTTCTTCCATCGAGCGAGCAGATCGCTGATATCGAGTTTTGGTCCTTCCTCTTCGCGGAATTTCTGCGTGTAACGAGGAAAACATCCGCTGGCAGGTGAAAACGTCAGTTCCCCGAAATAAATGTGGCCATCGATCTCATAGAGGTCGACGCGGACGAAATGAAAATCTGCCGAAAGCGTTTTGGCGATGTCGAGCATTTTGTCATAAAGTGCCGGTTTGGGCACATCCCCCTTGTACACGAACTTGGGAATCACGCAGTCGATGCGGTTCCAGTCGGGATCGAGGACGGCCAAAGTCAACCCCGTCCCGCGCGTGCCACAGACCAGAATGAAACCGGGCTTCCCGTTGTACATGTGGAATTTGTAGTCCTTGATTTCGTTCGGATCGCCGAGGTACTTCTCGACATAATATCGATGCGGAATCGTAAAATAATGCGGCTCGATGCTCCACTTGCCGAACGTCGTTTTCAGCCAGCCGGAAATCTCTTTTTTCAGCGCATTCAGATCCACGGTCGACTTGTCCGCACAGATAAAATTCATCTCACAACCATGAGTCGCCTTAATGGCAAAAGACTTCGGCAGATCATCGAGATTCAGATCCTCGACCTTGTCACGCGCTTCACCATAGACGGGGACGAGAATTTCTTCGAGTCCTTTCGATCGCACGTAGTCCCGAACTTCCCACTTATCCGTGCATTTGACCTTGAGCGGCATATCGTGATGGAGTTCCAGCCAGGAAACCTTATCCGCCAACGTCGTCGGATTTTTTAAATTCAATTTGCATTTATATCGAAACCGGGCGTCGAACGTCTTTGCCCAATCCCTATTGATGTGCAGAAGAATCGTGCAAACGATTCTATAAATTTTCATGATCAGTTTTTTCATAAAGACTCAGCAGGGGCTTAGAACAGCGAAATGGTTCACACGAAGCGTGTAAATGTCACGGGAACCGTGGGAGATTTTAGTATCAGACGGTCATATAGGCAAGTGCGTTTGATCCATTATTTGTTTGCGGCGAATTTGGTTCATGTGTTAGTAATTTATAGGGAATTAGCGTTCTGTTTGCTTTAGCGAGTGAGTCCATGTCTGCCGAACCATTAGTTTCTGTCATCATCACAACTTACAAACGACAGCCAGAAATTCTGTTACGGGCTGTACACAGTGTTTTAACCCAGACGTACAGGAATCTCGAGTTGTATATCATCAACGACTATCCGGAAGATTCAGACCTTTCTCAGGCATTGCAAACAGCTCTGAATTCCTTACAGGATGGCCGGGTGCATTACATACAGCACGAAAGAAATTGCGGTGCGTGCAAGGCACGAAACACGGGAATATCCAGTTCCTCTGGGGAATTTGTCGCATTTTTGGATGACGACGACGAGTGGATGGAACGAAAACTCGAAAAGCAGCTTGCGCTGTTTACTGCAGAATCCGTCGGTGCAGTTTCATGCGATTATTGCACATTTAAGAAGGCGAACTCCAGAAATACGCCGAGGCTGACGCGAACCGGAACGAGAACCGGAACAAAGAAATCGTCGCTCGCTCTGGCGCTTCTTTGGAAAAACTGCGTCGGTGGATGCTCTGAGCCATTAATTCGCCGAAGCGTCCTCGAAGAGCTCGGGGGTTTTGACGAATCCCTTCCCGCCTCGCAGGATTACGATATGTGGATGAGAATCGCCCATATTAGCGATGTCAAATTCATACACGAACCGCTCGTCATTCACTATTACGGCGACGATTCCATTACCGGGAATTACAATAAAAAAATTAAAGGTTTCAATATTTTCCAGGATAAATATTCCAATTTATATGAAAACAATCCGGATGCATTGAATTTCCGTTATGCGAACAAAGTCAGTCTCGCACTTGCAAACCACCATTATTCAGATGCCGTCAGCTTCTTAAAAAAAGCTCTGCAAGTCAAACTCATTTCCAAATATAATATCATTGAACCGCTAAAAGGTATTATTAAATTAATTAAA